>NZ_JAGKJL010000080.1:0-34375 GCF_020329495.1 Bradyrhizobium australafricanum
ATCAGCATTGGCACCGGACAGAACCGGCTTCTTGTGACCGCCGATCTTGCCGGGCGAAACGCCCCCAGTCTCCCGTCTCAGATTCTTCCACTTCGTTACACAGGACGGGCTGATCTGAAGCGCCTCTGCAATCGAACGAACTGTCTCTCCTGCATCAGCTCGCGCCAGAGCCCGTTCACGAAGGTCTTCTGAATAGGGTCGCGTCATCCATGCTGGCCCCCGTTCTCCAGCACGGAGTTTGAATCAGAAATCGCTCCCGCTGGGAATCCCGATTCTGCGAAAAAACAACATGCTCTAGTGTTGCTCGCTTGTTCACCGACAACTTGTCGAGATTTTGCTGTCGCCAACGCACGGCAGGAAGTTCGGCGGCCTTCGGTAATCCCAGCAGGTTCCAGTCGGGTTCGCCTCGTTCGAACGAGATAAGAAACTTGCGATGAGCGGAGGGCATGTCGGCGACGATGGCTTCTATCAGCGCCGCTCTGGCAGAGAGCAGATCAGCGAGTTCGACAGGATCGCGGGTCATGCCTGCAAAGCCATGCTTGAAAGGATCCTCAATATTCTTGAGCGTTGGCGCGAGTACTTCCGACATCGGCCGATCGTGGCTGAGAAGGTAGACGATGAATGCCTGACGTAGCGTGTTGCTGATGCCCTCGTTCGCGATCAGATCGCGTACGTCGAACAGATCACGGGGGTGCTGGCGGTCCAGCGCGGCGACGATCTTGCCGGCATAAAGGTCTTCGAATGATACGGTGCGCGCCTCGGCAAATCCGAACGCGTCTTCGACCGCAGTCTTGACCGACATGAGTTGAGGCTCGAAGACGCAGCCGCGCAGAACCGCCGTCACCTCAATTTTGATCTGAACGCCTTGTGAACGAACGATCAGCTTGACCACGGTGTTTTCGGTCCTGCCTTCGGTAACCTGCGCATCCGGAATTCTGGCTTTGATCCCGCCAGCGACATGTTCATGGCAGCGTCGATATCGGCTAATGATTCCGGACGCGGCGCTACGGGCAGATAGGTGAGATCGATATCGACGGACAGACGCGGAAGATCACGAACAAACAGGTTGATGGCGGTGCCGCCCTTGAGAGCGAAGCAAGCACCGGAGGCAGGACGCGGATGAGCAGGGCTACTTGTCGCCTGAGACGTCAGCGAACGGCATCGAGATCCCCGGGAACCGTTATGTGGTAAGTCGGATCAAGGACACCGCCTTTGACGAGCATGCGCTTGCCGCTGCCAAGATCGACCTCCTCTTTCTTGAGGCGTTTGAGCCATGGATGTTGATGGCGATCCGCAAAGAACAGGAACAGGCGTTTGACCTTCACGCTCGCGCAGTCCTTCAGCAGTTTTTGCAAACGTGTGGGGCGCAGATTGCTGAGGCCGCCGAACAAGGCGTCGACCTGCTCGAACGTTTCGTGGTTGGGTAACTCATCAAGCAGTTCAAAGACCGCGCGTTCGGGCGTTGATAGCGTGAGAGGCCAGTTCCACTGGCCCCAGGTGAGCTCGGTGGCCTCACCGCCGCGAAAGCTCGTCTCGTCGCTAGCCTCACCTTTTTCGACGTTCCATCTGAGGCTGCCTAGCCCCTTGGTCACGGGCTCGTTTTTGAAGAGCCGCTGATCATTATGATAGACGAAGCGGACCTTGAGCGGCAGCTTCGAGACCCAGCTGGGCGGAGCCTTTGGCCCGTATAAATGCACGGTGGTGGCCGGGGACTGCGGGAGGTAGTGAGCATAGCCCTGCAATTCGAGAGCTGTGCGACCGCCGACGACGAGCGGAGAGTAATTCAGGATGGTCTGGAGCGAGATCACGACTTGCTGCCAGTTCAAGGTTCCGCGGGGCCGACGAAACACACTGCGGGTCGGCTGTTCGAGCCAACCTGATCTCACATACAGATGTTGGAGCTGTGGGGAGTAGCCTTGAGCTGTAAGCCATGCAGCATCCACAAGCATCCCCTCGGGAAGCTTGCTGACTAATTGGTTTAAGAGCCCACCTCTAGGCATGATTGACAATATAGCATATTTTCAAACCCAAGTTTGAAATAGCTAGCTAAATTCAATCTTTTATTGATAAAAAGACAAAGATGTAAACCACCCCACCGGTAACGACTGGATGCGCGCGCCCCGTGCAAGCCCTTAACCCGTCGCCCATTTGCAAAGTACAGCAAGGGGCGCTGGGGTGCGTTCTTTCAGGCCTCTTATAGGCTCGATTGAAAGACTCCATCTTCGCCCTCGCAAATGCCCCCTTGAGACATCCAAGCCTGCCGGTGAGCATCGAGGCCCCGCCAGAATTGGCGTCGGCGTCTCTGTTATGACAGCTCGCGTCTTGCAGCGACGACCGTGGCCGGCGCCGTTCGCCGATCCAGCACGAGGTCCGGATGGTCGTCCTTGCGTCGGATCGGAGCGACGGCAGCGCGCCGCATGCCGCCACCTCCCGCGCGTTTCAAGCAGGTGGACGCTGGCCTCTCCCCGCAGCGTCGTTGCGGTAGCGTCTGGTCGAGGTCTGGTAGTACTGCGCCCGGATGGCCGCCATGGCCTCGATCAACGGTCCCCAGGGCGCGGGAAAGCGTTCCTCCGCCATCACCCGGTGCAGCATGCGCGTATGGCCGGCCAGCTCGTCGTTGAGGAACTCCATCACAGGCATAGCCGGATAGCGCTGCAGTAGCAGGATCGCCGCGTTGTCGGCTTCGCCGCCCGACCTGTCCTTGTCGTGTCCATGCAGATCGTTCTGCAGGCGCCCTATCGCGGAGATGAGCCGCCGGACCTGGGCAAACGCCGGACGCGTGCGCAAGGTGGCCATGTCCAGCCCCCACAGCAACGACAGGCAACAGAACACGTTCGCGTAAGCGATCGAATCGATGCCGTTGTGCAGGTACTCGGCGTAGGACCAGCGTTCCGCCCCTGCTGCCTGCGCGTGTCCGGCACGCAGCGCCGCGCAGTAGCGCCTTGTATCGTCGAGGAGCTGAGCATAGTCGCGAGGATCGTAGGCGAGTGCGTCCAGCGAAGCGCGCAGCACGGCGCAGCCCTCGAATCCGGGGAGCGCGCACGGCACGCCCTGCCCCAGCGCCTGCTCTACCGCGGCGAGTTGCTCAGGCGAGATCAGGCTAAGGTCGTTGCAGTCGTCGAGCCAGAACAGCAGCGCCAGTTCGCAATAGAATGCCACGATCAGCGTTTCGTCGTGCGGGTCGCGGCCGGTGCGGGCGCTGGTGTCGCGCAGGCTCGCCTGGATGCGCTGCAGGATGTAGTGTCCGCCTCTGACCGCTTCCACGGCATGCTCGTCGGCGAAGGCGGTCAGGGAACGTCCCCACTCCAGCACCTGCTGCAGCGCGCGGTCGGTCTTCATCACGGCGCCGCTCCTGCTTCCTCGGCCAGGACGCGCTGCCCCCAACCAAGCGCCAACCACAAGCCCGCGAGTTCGGCCACGCGCACGACCCGGGTGGGGCAATACAGTTCCTTGCCGATCCAAAGCGGCGTCTGCGGCAATGCATGCGCCGCATGGCGGGCGAGCATCCACTCCAGCGCACGCGCCACCGCCTGCGCGATGCGCCGGCGCCCTGTCGGCTCTTCGCTCCCGTCCATCACGCGCAACGCGAACAACGCGTAGGCGGTTTCCTCGAATGTGGACGCGCGACCGGCGCCCCAGCCGCCGCCGTCGCGCTGCGCCTGCAGCAGCGCCGCCAGCGCGCGCTCGTCGCGCCACTGGGGCTTGCCTTGCGCCAGCGCAGCGACCGCATGCGCGGTGGGATACAGCCACGAGACGTGCCATTTTTCGTTGTCCCATAGACCGTGCCGGTTGCGATTGGCTTCGACATAGGCGCTGGTGCCGACGGCGGGCTTTCCCGACAGTCGCAACGCGTGCAGAGCATGGATGTTGGTCGACACGGAGGCATTGCGCTCGCCGGGGAAGGTGACGAACAGCTCGCCGATTTCGAAATGGCGCAACGCATCGACGGCCGGGTCGCGGCCTGCAAGGCGCAGGACGCACAACGCAACGGCGGTGTCGTCCGCATCGGCCGCGAAGTGCAGGGCCGGGCCCAGACCGCGCGCGCCCAGGCGGGCGTCGAGCTGCGCGACGATCACGCGCGCCGCCTCGGCGAGCGCGGGATGCGCGAACAGCCCGGCCAGATGCAGGGTGTACAGCGACCAGCATGGCTCGAAAACATTGATCGGCCAGACGTTGGGAACGAGACCTTCGATGCCGCTGCGCGTCGCCCGCGATGCCGCCTGCAGATACGCGTCGGCGCGCCCGAGCTGCGGCGTGCAGCCCTGCATCACGGCGTGCGCACGCCATGCGGCGGTCGCTGCCGGACTGATGCCGATGCTGCCGTCGACATCCGGGCATGCGCTGATCGGCGACGTTCCCCAAGCTTCCCAGGAGTGCAGCAACGGATGGCCGCTCGGCAACCTCGTCATCGCCCCGAGCTTGTCCAGGCGCGCTTGCCGCAACGGCAACAGCGCCGGGTGGCGGGGAAACGCCACGCCGCCCGGCAAGGATGAGGCCTCGCCGCATAACTGCGGCAGGATCAGCTCGGCGCCGATCGGCGCATCTTCCGGCACCGCACGCGCGTAGGGATCGGGCTGGCGCTGGAGGAATCGGATTGCGGCCTTAACTGCGTCGGAAGCGCCGGGAAGAGTATCGGCATGCTGCAATGCCAGCAACGCCGCCCAGGTGGGCGCATGGCGGAACAGCGGGAAGTCCACGCTTCCCCATCCGCCATCGCCCTGTTGCTGCGCGATGAGCCAGGCGTATGCGTGCTGCCCAGAGGCGACGTTGCCGTGGAACTGCAGAGCTCGCGCCGTGTCGTAGACGGACGGACCAACGCTGCCGCCATCGCTCATCTCGCGCAGCAGGTGGCGCAATTCGGAAAGGATCTGTTGCGACAGCGCGTTCACGCACGATGTTCCTTCTGCAGACGATTGACGAGAGCCAGGATCGGGCAGATGCGGCGTACGTCTCCGCAGGTCCGCCGCATAGGCTTGCGCGCAGCGCCCCGTGGGCGCGGCCATGCTGGACGAACAACAGCGATCTCGGACTCAGACACGGTGCAGCATGCACCGCTGCCGCCGGCTGATCGCAGCGGCAAAGGTGCCGCTCCATGCGAGCGGGCGCTTATGCGCATGGCGCGTGCTTGAACAGATACGCGTCGGCCCGCTGCAGCATTTGCGCCAGCCGTTCCGAACGCGGCCCCAGCGCGGCGATGGCCTCCCCGGCATCGCGCAACAGGTCCGGTACGAACTGGCGCGCTGCCTGTAGCCCCATGATCGACGCGCAGGTCGGCTTCTGCGCCGCCGCGTCCTTGCCAGGGGTCTTGCCCAGCGTCGCGATATCCGCTGTCGCGTCGAGAATGTCGTCGATCACCTGCAAGGCCAGCCCGAAACAGGCGCTGTAGCGATCGAGCGCATGGTACAGCGCAGCGTGGGCGGCATCGTCTGCTATGGCGCATAGCGCGCCCATGCGAACGGAGGCGCGCACTAGCGCTCCGCTCTTCATCCGGTGCATCGCCAGGACCCTGTCCAGCGCGACTTGCTTTCCAACCAGCGACAGGTCCATGGCCTGCCCGCCTGCGGCCCCCTCGGCGGACACGGCCTGCGCCAGTTCGCGCACGAGTGCGATGCGCTTGTCGGGCGGCGCATCCAGGCTCGCCAGGGTCAGGAAGGCGTGCGCCTGCAGCGCATCACCGACCAGGATAGCAGTGGCTTCGCCGTACTTGATGTGCACGGTCGGAAGGCCGCGGCGCAGCACGTCATCGTCCATCGCGGGCAGATCATCGTGCACCAGGGTACAGGCGTGCATCATCTCGATGGCGGCACCGACGTCGTCCAGCGCGTGCGCCGGCGCGTCGGCCAGTTCGCCGGCAGCCAGACAAAGCAAGGCGCGGATGCGCTTGCCGCCTTGCAAGGTGGCGTAGCGCATCGCCGCCATCAGTTCGGTCTCACCGTCGTTTTCGGCGCAGAGAAGACCGGCCAGCGCATGTTCGACCCGCTTTGCGCCGTCCTGCATCCAGATCTCCGGCAGCAGTCTGCCGGATGCACCGGGCGCCTGCGGGTCCAACGCGCCGAGGGCGGAAACGCCAGCTCGGCGATCCTGTAGCGTGGAATCGGTCTGCTTGTTGTTCATGTCCTCGTACCTGACAGGAGATGGCCACGCCGAGCCGCGGCGGTATTGCCGGCGTCGCAGCGAGCGCGCGCTGCTGTCGGGTCCTGCAATGCCGGCTCATGAGAATGCGATGCGGCTAGTCATGGACGGATGTGCGGTCGGGTAATAGCGCCTGCCTTTTTCGACGTCGCTCAGCAACCGCGGCCGCACTCCGGCCTTGTGCATCGTCAGCGCCAAGGCAATGGAGAACTGCACCAGTTCCAGCCATGCCAAATGGTAGCCCATGCAGACGTGTGGGCCGGTACCGAACTGCAGCATGTCCATCGGCCGGATCGGCTCGGAGCGTTGCAGCCACCGCGCCAGGCGGAACTGATTAGGCGCCTCGTGCAGCAGCGCCGAGGTCGAGAAATGCAGCAGCGGAATGCACAGATCGGTGCCCGCGGGAATGCGCCGTTGGCCTAGTCGCAATTCACGCAGTGCGCGGCGCACCAGGAGCGGCGTCGGCGGATGCAGGCGCAGCGTCTCGCGGAACAGCGCCTCGGCGACCGGACACTGAGCTAGGTCGGCGTGCCGGGTCGGTACCGCGCCCATACGTTGCGCCTCCGCGACCAGGGCGTCCCACACGAGAGGCTGCCGCGCCAGCTCGATCACCATCCATGCCATCGTCGAGGCGGTGGTGTCGTGACCACCAAGCAGCAGCAAGCGGATATTGGCGACCAGGACGTCATCGGAGAGCACATCGTCGCTGCGATCAAAGGCGCTGACCATGTCGTTGATCAACCCGGTGCGCGCGGCGTGTTCACGCGCGGCGCGGACGAACTCGCGCAACCGGGCGTCGATCCAGTCGCGGGCGGCGCGGCCGCGCCGCAAGGGCAGCCCGGGCAGGTCGAGCGGGGGCGCTATGATCAACTGCAGCAGTTGCTGGTACTTGCGATGCCATCCTGGCAGCTCCTGCGTGGGGATTCCCATAAGGCTGAAGATGAGCTTGAGCATCAGGTCGCCGGTTTCGCGCAGGATGGCTACCTCGCCGCGGTCGCACCAAGCCTGCACCCGCGCCTCGATGATGGGCGCTAACAGGTCGCCGATGCTGGCCTCGGTCAGTCCCGTTGGCAGGAACGCCGCCTGGATCGCATCGCGTGCCTGCCGGTGCGCGCCGCCGTCCTGTGCGACCAACGTTCCGCGGAACAGTTCGGGCGCGATCTCTTCAATCAGCGCCGAGGTCACGTCCTTGTGCCGGAGCAGTGCGAACGCATCCGGATCCAACCAGGTCATCATCTGTCCGACAGGGCCGAAATCCAACCAGAAGTGGCTGCCCAGCGTCCGTTCCGCGTGCCGCAGCAGGCGCGGTAGATTGCAGACGATCGCGGGAAGATGCCCGACCATGGGGAAAGCGCCGGACAAGATGGGGATGTCGTTCCGCAGCCGGTGCCGACGATTTAGCGGATTGAGCAGCATGTCCATCAACCGCGCGGCGCCACGGCCGCTTCGGTGGTCTCGCCGGCAGGCCGCGCGGCGCGGCTGTTGCCACCGTCGGCGTAAGTCGGCACATGCGCGAGCATGCCGCCATCGATGCACACGACCTGGCCGGTGATGAACGCAGCATCGTCGGAGAGCAGGAACGCCACCAGCGCGGCCACGTCCTCGGGGCGGCCGACGCGCGGCAGGAGCTGGTGCCGTAGCAGATGCCGCTGCATGCGATTGTCCAGCTTGGCATGGAGACGCTCGGTCATGATGAGACCCGGAGCAACTGCGTTGCAGCGGATCTGCGCATGACCGTACTGGGTAGCAAGCGAGGCCGACAGCATGTTCATCGCCGCTTTCGACGCGGCGTAGGCTGTCAGTGCGGTGTCACCGCTAAGCCCCTGGCACGACGACATGTTGATGATCGCGCCACCGCCACGGGCGATCATCCGCGGGACGGCCTGCCGGCAGCAGAGCAGCGTGCCGCGAAGATTGGTCGCCATGGTCTGATCCCAGACCGCCAGGTCCAAGTCGAGGATCGCGCGGTCGCGCGGCGTCAGATCCATGGCGCTCGCGTTGTTCACCAGCAGGTCGACCCCACCGAAGCGCCGCTCCGCCGTCGCGAACAGCGCTGCCACCGCCTGCGCATCGGCGATGTCCATGGCGAAGGCCAGCGCGTGGCCCGCTTCGGCCGCGATCTTTGCGGTGCAGGCGATGGCCGCCGAGCCATCAATGTCGGCCACCACCACGCTGCCGCCCTCGCGCGCGATAGCGATGGCGCATGCCTTGCCGATACCGGCGCCGGCGCCGGTCACTACGGCCACCTTGCCTTCAAACCGTCCCATCGTGTCTCCCTGGATTGCGTTGGTCTTTCGTGGCATGCCGCTCGGCCTCCGCCTGTGAAGGCGCAGGGTCGGCGTTGGCGCTCTCGTCGTCACCAGCGTCGCGTTCGATGAGCCGAATGGCGGCGACCGGGCACTGGCTGGCCGCGAGCCGCACGGCGGCGTGCAGCGCCTGCGGGACGGTCGTCACGCACACTTCGGCCACGCCGTCCGGTTCGCGCTGGCGAAAGGTCCCCGGCAGCGTCAGTGCGCACTGCCCGGTGGTTCCGCATAGATCCTGGTCGACCACGACGCGCATCTCAGTCCGCCTGCGCATGCAGCCGCACCGGCAACGCGCGGAACGTCCTGAGGAACGCGGAGGGCTGCCGGGTCGGCTGCCCGGCCAATGCCAGCGTCGGGAAGCGCGCCTGGATCCGCGGCAGGCTCTCGGCCAACTGCACCCGGGCCAGTTGCGCACCGAGACAGAAGTGAATGCCGTGGCCGAAGCTCAGCATGATCTTCCCGTCGGTCGACATACCAGGACTGGTGCCGTAGAACCGCGCCGGATCGAAGCGGTCGGGATCGGGGAAGGCGTCGGGGTCGCGATTGCCGGCTGCGATCAGCACGCGCACATCCACGTTCTTCGGGATCACCACGCCGCGCAATTCGATGTCGTGCTGGGCGATACGCGGAATGGAGCTGAACATGGCGGGCGCGTCGCAGCGCAGGACTTCCTCGACGAAGGCCTTCACCCCCACGGCGTCTTTCTGCAGCCAGTGCCGCTGTTCGGGATACGCCAGCATCGCCAGGATCGCATGGTCGATGGTCGCAGCAGTGGTGGCGAACCCGCCCAGCAGCATGCCCCACAGCATGCTGATCAACTCCGCATCCGACAATGTGTCAGCATCGTCGTCGTGTGCGCCGACCAGCATCGACACGATGTCGCGGCGGGGATCGGTGCGCTTGCGTTGTATGAGATCACCGAAGTAGGCCTGCACCCTGGCGCTGGCCGCGTCCGCCGCGGTCAGCTGGGGATCGCTGGCGTGCGGGCTCAGGCCTTCCAGAATGGCGCCGATGCTGGCGGAGAGGGCGAACATGTCGTCCTGGGGCATGCCGAACAGTTCGGCGAAGACCAGCATGGGCAAGGCCAGCGCGAAGTCCCGATGCAGGTCCACCGCCTCCCCGCGCTCCAGCGCGGGCGCGATGCCGTCCAGGCGCGCTGCGACGATGCGCGCGATGCTCGGCCGCAGCTTGTCGATCTGGCCCATGGTGAAGTCGCGCGAGATCAGCCTGCGCAGACGCGTATGGGTCGGCGGGTCCTTCATCGCCAGCGTGGACGCCAGCAGATTGAGCGACAGGCTGGTCGCCGCACGCGGGAAATAGCGCGCCAGTTCGCCCGGCGCAGGTCCCCGAAACGCATCGCCCGTGGCCTCGAGCGCCCAGCAGATGTCGGCATGGCGGCTCAACAGAAAGAGGCCCGACGCCGCGCGATGCACTGGATCGTGCTCGCGCAACCACCGCATGAACGGATACGGGTCGTGGATGCACGCTGGCGAGGCCAGTTCGGCAAAGGCGTCGCGGCATGCTGCCGTGGTTTCTTGCACGTCCATCTTGATTACCTGTTGGCTGGCTGATCCGACCGGCGCGTGCCAGGCACGCCGGCAATTGCGAAACAAGATCGCGATCCCCGGCGGCCTCCCTGCATCACCAGAGCACCGGCAACTCCTCGAACCCGCCAGTGATGATCTCCTTGCGCAACCGCAGTTCTTCGGGCGCCACGGCCAGGCGCAGCGCGGGAAAGCGCTGGAAGATCGAACCGAACACCACCTTGAGTTCCAGCCTGGCCAGCGCGGCGCCGATGCAGGCGTGCGGCCCGCAGGAGAACGCCAGGTGCGGCTGCTCGTCGCGTCCGATGTCGAAGATTTCCGGGTCGTCGAAATGGCGCAGATCGAACGACGTCGACGGCAGGCCGACCAGCACCTTGCTCTCCGCGGGAATATGCACGCCCGCGATGGTCACGTCGGTCCTCGGATAGCGCATGATGCCGTCCCAGCCGGCGCCCGGCGGGTACATCCGCAGGATTTCCTCCACTGCCTTGTCCACCAGGGATGGATCGCCGACCAGGCGTTCGCGCTGTTGCGGATGGCGGAACATGGCCAGCAGGCCGAATTCGATCTGCGCAGCGGTGCTCTCGTGTCCCGCCACCAGCATGCCGGCCGCGAGGCCGAGAGCCTCTTCCTCGCTCGCCTTGCCCTGGTCGACCGCCGCGAGCAGATCCGTCAGCAGGTTGTCGCCCGGATTCTGGCGCTTGTCCCGCATCTTGCCGCGAATGTAGGCGCGCAGTTCTTCCCAAGCCAGGCGCGACGCGCTGCGCGGGCCGCTTTCATGCTGGTGCGTCATCACCTCGTCGGACAGGTTGGCGAAAAAGGCGTGATCCTCGTAAAGCACGCCAATCAGGGCGCTGATGACCATGGCCGGAAGCGGAAAGGAGAGGTGGCGTCGCAGGTCGGCGGGCTGGGGCTGCGCCGCCAGCGTCTCGAACAATTGCGCGGCGATCGCCTCGACCTGCTGCGCGAGCAGCGTCAGCCTGCGGTTGCTGAAGGCCGGGGCCACGATCCGGCGTAACCGGGCATGCTCGTCGCCCTCGTGCGAGACCAGCCACCCCGGCGAACCGAGCATCACCGAATCCGGGGTGAATGCCTGCGGCGGCATTCCCGCGGGCCGGAACGCCGCGTCGGACAGCACCGCCCTGGCCTCGTCGTAGCCTGTCACCCACAAGCCTTCGTCCCCGGACGGGAAGCGCACGCGGTGGATCGGACCATTGGCGCGTAGCGCCAACATCTCGGGCGAGGGCTCGATGTGATCGACGCGCCACATCGGCAGCGTCGGCAAATGTTCTTCGGACATGGTGGCACTTCACTCTCTAAGCGATGGAAGCGGAAGGTGACCGGCACGCGCTGCGGGCAGCGGATGACCTGAGACGGCATGTAGACGACGTCCTCCGCGGCGATGGTCAGCGCCAGATCCTCCAGACGCACGAACAGCGCGGTAAGCCGCATCGCAATTCCAGGCGCGCCATCGCAGCGCCCAAACAGACATGCGGCCCCTGCCGAACGACAGGGCGCGGATTGTGCCGGGCGGCGACATCGAACCTGTCCGCATCGCCACAGATCGATTGACCGCAGGGAAGTGATGAGGCGTGCTCGACCGCACCCACAACCGACGTGTCCGCCAATATGTCCTTCGGTCCAGTCTCACAACGCCGGTGGCGGTGTCACTCCTGGCTCAGCTCAAGGTCTGCCGCTTTGGTTGCATCGCTCGCGACGAGCGCAATTGTTGTGGCTGCCAAAAGATGAACTCTAGATCGCATCCAACTCTTCCCTGCTATTCTCGGCCCGGAACCGAGCGCCAAGTCATTGCCACAAGTCATTGCCACAGCAAGCCATCGGAATGGACCGGACGCGAACAGCGACGCGCGGGTGTCCGTCACGAAGACCACCACACTGCGGTTGGTGATGCCTTGAACAGAGCAAATCGCGTGCCGAAGTGAATTCGTTAGGCTCAGCAGCCACTTCGTAGCGGCGCTCGTGTCAGGTTTCTGGCATTGAGTCTCAATGCCGACAACCGCGCAGCAAGGTCCCGACAATGGCCTGCTCTCGCGCTTACTGTGCGGGGCAGCCCTTGCGCCAGATTTGAAGCATCCGGATTGGCTGCGGCAGGTCTGGCTTGCCGGAAACCACTCTGATGCCGGCGGTAGCTTCCCGGAAGACGAAACCGCCATTTCGACACATCGCGGGTTGGATGGCATGCAGGCGAGCGAGCAATGCGGTCGCTGGTCCGCAACGATTCCAGGCCCGATGATTGTACTGATAAGCGCCGTCTGTGAAATTAGGACGGGCGGATGGGCGGCCTGCATGCCGGCAGGTCAGGGCGATTTCGCTCTGCTCTTTCTGGCCGATTAACGCGCCGTTCGTAATTGGCGGCCAGCTGCAACAAGCGCTTCTTGATGAACGGGTCAGCTTGCTCCGCAAGTTCCCGCACGGTCCGCGCCCTCTCTCTACAAAACTCGTCGTCCATGGCGTCCCACCAAAAACTGCCTCCCGGATAATGCAGTTGAGAAGGTGGGCTGCATATGAGCCAAATTACACTGCAAGATGTTTTCCCGCAGCTGTTCGGCCTTGGAAGCTTGCCCCTCGCGTCGTTCAGCACAAGCGTAGCAATACTTGGCGTTGCCCCTTTCGGCAGACGACTTTGCACGACAGGTCCTGTTCGGCGGAGCGCCGCGCGCGCCTCGCATGGGATTCAGGTGACAGTTCAAGCCAGCCACTTCATGCTGTATGTCGATTGGATCCACCTTTCCTTAGGCGCCGCCGCGTGCTCTGACGGCGCGTGCGGGGAGGAACGCCGGATAGGCGCGAGATCACACGTTGCACGGGGCAGCCCGGAGGCGCACTTCATCAACCAACCCGAAGATCCTCAGCTGACGCCTTGCCTCAGCGCCCGGTCTGAGCTCGTAACTCACCCGGGCCCCCTTAAGGGTGGTGTAGCCGGCCTTTTCCACGGCACTGATGTGCACGAAGACATCGGCACTTCCGTCCTCTGGCCGAATAAAGGCATAACCCTTGCTGGAGTTGAACCACTTCACAATACCCATTGCCACGGCGTCATCTCCATAGGTGAAGCTTCGTGATCTAGCGAAGAGCCTCGGAGCCATCAAGGCGCGTGGCAAAAAGACGCTCGTCCGCCGCGGAAATCACGTCCGCAAAATTTTTGCCCAATAACTGAAGTGCCGAGTCTTTGAGCAGCGTCACCCCTGACCTCTAACCCTTCACTTCAGAGGTCGGGATCCTGATGGGCGTCCAGCCTGCGGCTCATTCACCGCGGATTACTGCGTTAGGGGAGAGTTGCAGAGCCGAAGACGTAGCATGCGCATCCGGAGCCGAGCTTCAGCAAATGCTCCGCTCTCCCTTGCAGAACCAGGCGGCCGTAAACTCCTTTGCGCAACCCGGAGCAGGATCAACAATCCGCGCCACCTCTGTACATATCGTACACTCGCCCTACAGCGGCAGCGTGCGCGTCGCCATGGCGTTCGCGCGGTCCAGGAGCGGCTGCACCTCGGAGCGTGCACCAATGATTATAGGAATTCCGTGGGAGCCTTCCACCAGTCAAAGCTGTATGAGGCGATCGAGGCCATGTTGGTCGCCGCGATCTCGCGGTCCTTCTGCGGATAAGACCGCGTCTTCTCGTCGGCAGTCGACGATATCTCCGTTCTTGAAAACGAGTTCGATCTCGGCACAGGAGTCGAATGCCTTCTCTGCATCGACGAACGTGACGACCTCATCGATACCCAGAAATTCGAAGCCGATCCTCGGCGCCCACGTCGAGCTTTCTTCATCATGGTCGCGGCTTCGTCCGACGCATCCGTCGTGAAGCGGAACTGGAGCTCTTGGGCCGCGTCGTTCTTGTCGAAGTCGGAAGAACCGAACTCCGAGATGTTCGAACGCGCTCGCCTCCTGTTCCCGAACAGAACACTTTGGCTGGGCGCACCGACGCCGCTCGGGTTTTGCGCGAAAACCCCAAAAAGGATTTCGTCCGTTGCTCGACAGGCGGAACCGACATGTGGGCATGATGGAGCCCAGGTCAGCAATGGCGCGGCCAGCGTGGCCATGTTGCCTCATCGTTATCAATATTTCTGTTAGATTAGGATTCCGTATCATGTCCTATGCGAGTGAGGAGCTTGTCCGGACAGTTCAGGCGAAACGCACGCAAGAACGCATGAGCCAGCGCGCTCTGACCGTCCGATCGGGTTTGACCCAGGCGCACATCTCCCAGATTGAGACCGGTCGCCTCGAACCGGGCCTCTCGAGCTTCATCCAGATGGTTCGGGCACTCGATCTCGAAATCGTACTCGTGCCCAAGAAGCTGCTCCCCGCGGTAGAGGGCATACTGCGCTCGAACGCCAACGATTTCTCCCTCGAGGAGGGACTGTCGGGCCTCTTCGCGAAGGCCGAACGCCTCGTTGCTAGACAGAAGAAGCGTCACGGTAGCTCGGCGCCACTCGACCGCATCGCTGAATATTTTCGTTTCTTGAAGCAGGTCCATCTTTCAAAAAACGACTTGGCCCTCATCAACGACGTCGTCGACACATTGCGAAGCTATCACTCCGAACCAATACCCAAGCCTGTCTTGGAAAACTCCGCAGGAGTATTGCAGGGTCTGCGCAACCGGATCGCACACCCGGTGGAGGCCCCCCGCCCTGCCTACGCTCTCGACGACGAGGATGACGATGCCTGACGTATCGGTCCTGGACGTACGCCTATACAACATCCCGGTCGCAACACTCACGCTCGTGCAGGGCGACCGGTCGTTGCTCGCGTTCAACCAGAACTACATCGACGACCCGGCCCGTCCAACTTTAAGTCTGTCCTTCAAGGATTCATTTGGTAACCTGCTCACCTCATTCAAACCGTATCAGCAAGTCCTTCCAGCCTTCTTCTCCAATCTTCTGCCGGAAGGTTCGCTGCGTCGCTACCTCGCTGAACGTGCGGGCGTGAAGGAAAAGCGCGAGTTCTTTCTCCTATGGGTGCTGGGCCGTGACCTTCCGGGCGCCCTATCGGTCCATCCAACGGAAGGAGAGGCATTGCCCCCCCAGGTCGAGGAGGATCTCACGCCGGACGAGCGGCAGAACATGCTACGCTTCTCGCTCGCGGGCGTGCAGCTGAAGTTTTCCGCCCTGAAGAATGACTCCAAAACGGGCGGCCTGACCATACCAGTCGAAGGCGTCGGCGGTTCGTGGATCGTCAAGCTACCGTCCCATCAGTATTCGGGCGTTCCCGAAAACGAATACTCCATGATGACATTGGCTAAGGACATCGGCATGGAAGTGCCGGAACTCCAACTGATCGACGTCGAATCAATCAGGGGACTTCCGACAGGAATCGGCGAGATGAAGGGACGGGCGCTCGCCATCAAACGGTTCGACCGTACTGCCATCGGACCGATACACATGGAGGACTTGCGCAAGTATTCGGCGTGTTTCCCGACGAGAAGTACGACAAGGCCAACTATCGGAGCATTGCACGCGTTTTGGGCATCGAGGCCGGAGAAGCAGGCGTCGCCGAATTCGTTAGACGCCTCGTGTTCAGCACGCTGATCGGCAACGCCGACATGCACCTCAAGAAATGGTCGTTAATGCACCCCGATCGCCGGACGCCGGCCCTATCACCCGCCTACGATCTGTTGTCGACCATACCGTACATTGCGGACGACAAGATGGCGCTAAACTATTCGCGCACGAAGAAGATGACGGAATTCTCCAAAGATGAGCTCACGCACCTAGCGGCGAAGGCGAAGATCTCGGAGAAGCTCGCCATCGATACGGCTGCGGAAACCGTCCAGCGCTTCAAGAAAATGTGGGCGGAGCGCAAAGCAGATCTTCCACTGGAAAAGAACGTCATTGAAGTCGTCGACGCGCACGCCGCCTCGATTCCGATCTACAATGAGCTCTGAATCGTGGCGTACGATTTCGGAAACCTTTCGCCGGCGGATTCGAGGATTTGGTCCGGGATCTCCTCGAACGGGAATTCGGCGTTAGATTCGAGTCCTTCGCGGCCGGTCCCGACGAAGGCATGGATGGACGCCATGCGTCAGGCGGCGCTGCCACGATCCTATAGGCGAAGCACCTCCTGCGCCACGCTCAAGTCGCAGATGAAGCGCGAGCGAACCGCCATTGAAGACTTGGCTCCCGGCCGCTACATTCTGGCGACATCATGCCCGCTTAGGCCGCAGAACAATCCGAACTCGCCCGAGAGCGATAGGCCCATCGCTCTCGGGCGAGGATGACATCCCGGGCCGGGCGATCTGAACGCCCTGCTCCGCAAATATCGCGACATCGTCAAGTCTCACATCAAGCTCTGGCTGTCCGACGCCGCCGTGCTCGACCGCGCCGTGCGGTCTGCGCCCATGCCTGCAACAGGATCACGAAGGAGGAGATCGAGTCCAAGGTTCGGATCTATGCTTCGAAAGCGAATGCGTCTGATTTGCGCATTCGGTGAAGCTAAAACGATCCACTATCCTGCCGGGCGCTCGCGATCAGCTTGTTGAGCCAATAGTCATCGAGAGAGCCGGGCACGACAAGACTGTTGATCAAATATGACGGCACAAGCTTGAGGCGCAAGGCTGCTGCCTCCTCTGCGTTCCTCGCAAGCGTCTCGTCGATCGCCCTAGCGTTGGTGTCGAGATCCTTCTGCCATCGGTCCATGTCGAGACCGGCGCGCGACAGCAGCTTCCTGGTGCGTCGCTCTGTGAGAGGCATATTGGACGAGATCATCGCGTCATGTGCGGCTTCATACTTGCCTTGGTATTTCGCAGCCAGCACCATCCGCGCCGCGGCTATGGAGCCCTCTCCCCTGACTGGCCAGCTCTTCAGCACCAGGCGGATGTTGCCGTCGTTCCGCACCACCCGACGCAGCTCCGGCGCGTAACGGCGGGAAGCGTGGTCTTCGTAGTCGAACCACTCGATGATGGTGACGTCGCCCTCGGGATTGCCGATCACGGGGATATCTTCATAGGAAGAGATTTTCTCCTCATTGTCGGCCAAAACATCGTAGTGCTCGGCACGTGCGGCTCGCACGGCCATGAGCGAGATTCCGACGGCGATCACGCCGAGGGCGCCGCGGCGGCTCGCGCAGCCGTTCATTAGGGACGATCTCGCTAGGTGGTTAACAGTTGTATTTTGCAAGGGGCTGTTCCCTTCTACGTTCAGGAAGCTTGAGGTCGCGCGGCTTTGTCGCCGCCAACAGCGGCCATTTGCTTTTCGGCGGGATGTTGGCCCACACGCCCTTCTTCATGGCAATCTCCCTGATCCAGTCCGCATCATAGCCACGGTCGGCAAGCAGCATTGACCCGGATTTCAGACGAGACAGCAGTTTTCCGCCGAGTCGAACGTCATGGGCCTCACCCGGGCTCAGCGCCAGCCGTACCGGCAGACCATTGCCATCGACCACCGCATGGATTTTGCTCGTCAGCCGCCGCGGACCTTCCCATCGATTGACGCTGGTTCCTTGTGATGCAGGCTCCATGCTGATGCACGCGGACAATGGAGGTGTCGATCATCTGGACAGCGTCATCATGGGCAGTGGCAAGCGCTTCTATGACGCGGCCCCAAACGCCACCTAACGAAGCGGTTGTAGCAAGTGGTGTATGGGCCCGACGCCGTCGGCAGATCACGCCAGGGTGCGCCTGATCGGAGGACCCAGAAGATGCCATTCAGGACCCGTCTGTCGTTCACCCGAGGAACGCCACGCGGCTTGTTCGGCAGCATCGGCTTGATGGTGGTCCATTCATGGTCGGCGAGTTCGTAGCGCATGATTCGAGCCCCCAGTTCGGGAGTTTGAATGACGGCAGTCCGGCCAAACGCAACGCACCTGGCCCGCTCTTGGTACGGCGCTTACGGATAGGAGCGGACATCAACCAGTCCTCAATCTCTGCCAAATGCGTCGAAAATGACCGTCAACGGACCTCGACGCTCGATTAGCCTGGCCCCGTCGCGCCGCTACCTCAAGCCCAACGGTGTCGTCAACCCGACGGAACCATCGGCGCCGCAGAGCAATTTAACCCCCAGTGCCCCCTTTTGATTTGAGAATGCAAAGATAAGGAGGACAACATGCCGAAGGGGTATTGGATCGGGCGCATCGATGTGATCAAGCCCGAATACACCAAAGCCTACGGCCCCGCCCTCGCGGCGGTGCTCCGCAAATACGACGCGAAATTCCGGGTGCGCGGCGGCACCTTCGAGGCGGTGGAGGGCAAGGCGCGCGACCGCAACATCTTGATCGAGTTCAAGGACTACGAAACCGCGCTGGCCTGCTACCGCTCACCCGAATACACCAAGGCGAGGGCATTGCGCGCGGGCGCCGTGGACATCGATATCATCGTGATCGAAGGCTACGACGGCCCGCAGCCCACGGATTGAGCCCCGCTTTGGCGGCGCGCAACACGCAGGTAGGTCGCCGCAGTCGCGGTCTCGTTCATTCCTCCGCGGTGCGCAGACCGCGTTCTTCGCGACGCTGATATTGTCATCAATTATCTAACCATGAGAGCGATCATACTCTCTGCCGCTCCTGCGTCCGACACTCTTTCGGGGATGGACCGGTGTTGACCGATTTTGTTGAAAAAGACGGCTGTTGCGACGCAGTGATATCAGTGATTCAGTCTGTCTAGTTGGCAGGACTGAAGATCATGATGGGGCATCGACAAGTCGAACAGGCTGCTTTGTTCTATGAGTTCTCGCTCGAAAGACATATCCCGACTGATCACTTGCTGCGGTTGATTGACAGGTTTGTCGATCTTGAACAGGTCCGGCGGGACCTGGCGCCTTTCTACAGCAGCATCGGTCGGCCTTCGATCGATCCCGAGCTGATGATCCGGATGCTCCTGATCGGTTACTGCTTCGGCATCCGATCGGAACGGCGCCTGTGCGATGAGGTTCACCTCAATTTGGCCTATCGGTGGTTTTGCCGGCTCGGTCTGGATGGGGCGGTGCCGGATCATTCGACATTCTCCAAGAACAGGCATGGCCGCTTCCGGCAGAGCGAGCTCTTCCGTCGCGTGTTCGAGAGCGTGCTGCGCCGCTGCATCGAGGAACGACTGGTCGGCGGTGAAGGATTTGCAGTCGATGCGAGCCTAATCAAGGCCGATGCCAATCGGCAGAAGGGGATCGAAGGCGATAAGGGACTTCCGCCGGAGGCTGCCGGCCGAGCAATCGATGAGTATCTGGCTGTCCTCGATGATGCTGCTTTCGGAGCCGCGACCGAGGTTACCCCGAAGTTCGTATCGCCCTCCGACCCGGCGGCGCGCTGGACGGGGGCGCACGGTGGCCAAGCGTTTTTCGCCTATTCGACGAACTACCTGATCGACATCGAGAATGCGATCATCGTCGAATGTTGAGGCAACGACGGCAATCCGGCAGGCGGAGGTATTGGCCGCTAAGCGCATGATTGAGCGCTCGCTGGAGCGGTTTGATCTCTATCCGAGCCGGCTCCTCGGTGACAGCGGCTATGGCTCGGCCGAGATGCTCGCCTGGCTGGTCTATGAGCACGGCATCGAGCCGCACGTTACAGTCTTCGACAAGTCGGCCCGCACAGATGGGATCTTCTCGCGCGACGACTTCACCTATGACCATGCTGGGGACATCTATCGTTGCCCTGGTGGCAAAGTTCTTACCACGACCGGAACGTTGGTGAATGATGGTGCCACCATGCTTTACCTCGCCAGCAAGCGCGATTGTGATCGATGCGCATTGAAGGCTCGGTGTTGCCCCAAGCAGGCTTCACGGAGAGTGCCGCGCTCGATCTACGAGGGCGCTCGCGACATGGCGCGCCAGATCGCGAGATCGTGGGAGGGAGGCACCTCGCGCCGGCTCCGCAAGAAAATCGAGATGTTGTTCGCGCACCTCAAGCGCATTCTCAAGCTCGACCGTTTGCGTTTACGAGGTCCAAACGGCGCGCGCGACGAGTTCATCCTCGCAGCCACCGCCCAGAACCTTCGAAAGATGGCCAAGCTGATCCCGATGCCCAGCCCGAGGCTCGCATAGGGTCGGTAGAGCAGTTCGGCCACGTCGCGACGGAGCTATTACAACGAAAACTGCCGGCCTTTTTCAACGGAATCGACCCCCAGCAGACATTCCGTTCGTGCCGATGCTCCGTTTTGGGGATAATATGCATAGCATTGCGACGCGAGGGAAGAGAATGAATGAAGATCAAACCATTCGAGCGGCTTTGGATCATCACTGGGCAGCCTCAGATGCGAATGACTTCGAGGCGGAGCATGAGATTTACCGTGACGATGCCGTGCTTGAGTACCCTCAATCCGGGGAGAAAATCCGCGGTCGAGGCAATATTCAAGCGTCTCGTTTTGCGCAGCCGAACAAGAAGCGCTTTACGGTGCGACGCATACTCGGCGCTGCCGACCTTTGGGTTACTGAATTTGTCCTTACATACGACGGCTTGCCATCCTACACGGTGAGCATCATGGAATTCAGAGGCGGGAAGGTCGTTCGTGAGACCCAGTACTTCGGCGATCCCTTTGAGCCGGGGCCGTCGCGCGCCCAATGGATCGAGCCAATACGTTGAGATGTCTCTGCATCAATCTCACCACCGCAAGTGTGCTCCGGCTCATCATTCTCGTACGTTGCCAGCCAATGCCGACGAATTGATCGAGTAGGGTGGTCATCGCACGCATGAGTCCGGTTATGGCCGCATCGCGACATATTGCACTGCCGCCCGAAGTCGGTCGCTATAGGGGCAAGGCAGACATTGCTTTAGTCGCACCACGCCGCCGGGTTTATGGGTACACGGCCTTCTGTAATGGGCCCGATGATGTCAAGCCTCCCGAGTGAACGTCACGCCGCCGAGCTCATGCTTCTGTCCGTGGTCAACGCCTGGCCGCCACATCATGCTGTCAGAGGGAGCGGCGAGCCTATCTAGATACGCGTGGTTCGTCAGATGACGACCACTGGCCGTGTAACGGCTTCATCGGATCCACAGTCCCGGCGACGGGACTTCGGGCACTGGGCTTCAGTTCAGCCCGGTTGCGTTCTTGATCTCCTCCACGTCCACTATGCTGCGATCGGCCCCGCTTCAGCCCATCGGTAAGTTGTGCCGTCGACCCAGATCCGATGCAGGATCACTGCGAGCTTACGTGCCAGGGCGACTTTTGCGCGCTTCGAGCCTCGCCGCTTGGCGACGTCCATCCCCCACCGCTTAAGTTTTGAGAACCGGGTGATGCGCGATAGCAGAACGTTGGCGGCCTCTTACAACACCGTGCGGACTATCTCGTCACCGGCCAGCGTGATCCCGCCCGTGACGTCCTTTTCTCCCGATTGGTATTTCTTTGGCGTTAGCCCAAACAGCGCGCCGGCTGATTTTGACTTCGTGATGCGATTGGGGTCGTCAATCGCCGATTTGTACGTAATAGCCACCAGGGGACCAACGCCTGGCACTGTCATCAGCCGGCGACAGACCGCATCGTCACGCAAGGTTGCCAGCACAGCCTGGTGTAGCTTTCCGTACTCTGGCTTCAGAGTCGATCGTGCCGAAAGCATCGCCGTGGCTATGCGCTCCAATGTTGCCTGACCCGCGACCAACTCTCGGATCCGCGCTTCGAAGGTTTTTCGCGTCACAGGGCCAACCTTCAGCCCAAAACGACGCAATATCCCGCGGATACTCAATTCCACATCGATAAGCCGCCCAAGAAGCTGCTTGCGCGCAACCAGCAGCGCTCGAATCTCTTGAGCCCCTATCGACTTCGCGTGCAGCGGGCTGAACCATCCCATCCGGATCAACTGGGCAATCCCGCGTCCATCCTTGCGATCAGTCTTCACTGTCACCGCTGACAATGCTGCCTTCATATGCCGTGTTTCCAGCAGAACCGTCTCGAAGCCCGCTCTATTCAGCCCCGCATGCAGCCATTGCGACAGCGGCCCAGCCTCCAGCCCGATCCGCTTCACTGCAAAGCCAAGCGTTTCGAAGAACTCAACTAAGGCGTCGGGTTCGCTCGCGACCTTCGCTTCCTTCAGGATCTTACCCTGGGCATCCACAACGCATACGCTCGACAGTTCCGATGACACGTCAATTCCGGCATAGTTCTCCACGGCTGTCCTCCGTCTCCAGATGCTTGGGACCGACTCAGGTCGTGACCCCGTTTCGTCATCTATCGGGGGACAGCCACCATCATCACCCCTTGCTCGGAGCCGGGCCCATTACGGCATCTAGACTAGTCCCCTTCAGCTTTGATCATTCACAGTCCGCGGCACGCCTTGGACAAGATCGCGACCCGCGATCTCGCTTCGTCCTAGAACAGCATTTCTGAATTTGAGAGTTAAAGATTATTCACTGGACGGAATGCCGCAGCCGCGGAAGTTGAGGGTGATCGACTGCGCAATTGCTTCGTTTAGATGGCTTCAAACATTAGCATCTGATCTCGGAAGATGCGCGCGAAGCAATTTCAAAACAAACGCCTGCCATTTCCACGCCTGATCATACAGGCCGTGCTGGCATAGTCTTTGCTGACGCAACCCCCGACGACAACGAAGCGAATGTGCTGTGTGTCCGTAGTTGGTGTTGTCGTCCGTTGACGTGGATAATCTGGCTGTCTCGTCTAAGGGAAAAAAACTATGGTGTACGGAGTCGTACAAGCTTTGGCAGTTCTGGCGCAAGCGCTTACAATCGGGGACCCGGCTCCCCCGCTCGCCGTTGAGAGTTGGGTGCGCGGACCAGCCGCTAACGAATTTTGAGAACGGCAAAGTCTACGTCGTCGAATTCTTCTCAAGCCGGTGCGGCCCATGTGGCAAGGAGATGTCGCATTTGGTGCAAATACAAAATGAGTACCGAGATCGCGGCGTTGAGGTTATCGGGGTATCGACGGGAGAACCTGGCTCAACCGTTGATGTGGCAAAAGCTAGGTTTGACGGCTGGTTGAACACCAAAGCCCCCAATCTGAATTACAGGATCGCCTTCAACTATACTGGTGAAATGAACGACAAACTCTGGATGAAGCCAAGTAGCTCTCGTGCGATACCTACGTCCTTCGTGATAGACCGTGACGGACGAATTGCCCTTATCGATCATCCGCGACGCCTAGATACTCTGTTGCCGAAGATTCTCGAAGGCAAATGGCGAGACAGCGATGAAGCCAAGGCCGCAGAAGCGGAGCGGATCGTTCGAAATGACCGATTTGAGCACAAATTCGCGATGCTACGCGAGCTCAGATCAGCTGAAAAAGCCGAAAATTGGACTGCTGCGCTTTCCATAATCAAGCAGGCTCTTGCTGCGGAGCCTGACGACATCTTCTTGCGCGCACAACAGGCGGATCTTCTGCTTCATAAAATGCATGACGTTAAAGGGCCTGAGGTCATGCGGCGACTGGTTCGTGATGCGGTGGACCAAAATTCAGAACTTTGGATGATGTTCGCAATCGACGAACTCTTCGGTCAATCGAAGGATAATTCCGACCTTCCCTCGGCCGAGCGCCTCGCTATGGGGAAGGACTTGTCGGAACGTATCCTCAAGCTCAACCCTCCCACCAGTGGCGGTTTGAAAGTCAGATCGTATGAAGCTGTCGCTGAGTACTATCACGCAATCGGCAACAAGGAGCGCGCTATCGAGTTGGTGGACCTAACACTGAGGTCATTGGGCAGTCCGGATGCCATTGAAGAGGACTGGAAGGAAGCAGCGGCCTCGAGATTGGTTCGCACGATGGCCCGCTACAAAAGCGAGAATGTTTGCTATGGCCGCTTTTGCGCGGATCCAAATCAAGCGAGTCCAGAGAGCAACCGGAAGGGGTAGGACCGAGATTGACCGCGCTGAAGTGGGAATGTGATCACATAGGATGGCCTGCACCCGGTTTGGCATGACACGGGGTTAAGCTAATGCGAGAGAATCCGACAGTAGTCGTCTCCGCACTGATCAACGAGTGCTTGATGAAAGACGCCAGCTGTGCCGTCCTTAGGATTACGTTGCCTGACTGCCACCGGCTGCCTGTTTCATACCTCCTGACACCACAGACACAAAGGCCCCGCACGAGCAGTGGGGCCTTTTAGATTGTTGGGCTACGCCCGTTGCCAATGCCTAGACCAAGGCCAGAGGCGGCGTCGATGAAGCTGTTGATCTCGCCGGCAGTGCTGGCGGGTGGATTCGCTCGATGGCGCAAGACCGAACGACAGAGGATGCCGGGAGGCATCCTTTGCATCCGCTAACCGGGTTTAAGCCCGCAAACCCTGCCGCCAATTTGCGCGGATGCGGTGATTGCGGTTATCGAGGTGCCAGGAACTTACAGGTCTCCGCCGAGCTTGAGATTACCAGGCAGCGTGGTGATTGCCGTGTCGCTCAGGGAGAGCCTTCCGCCGACCGTCAGATTTTCCGGCAAAGTCGTGACGCGCGAGCCGACAGAGATCGACGCCTGCCTTGACGGCCGTCTCCATCAGATTGAGATTTCGAGCCCACTCAGTGAGTGACCGCTTTGATGCTGGTGAGAGGTCGGGATCCACCCATCCAAGAGAAGCCCGTCCCAGGCGACGCCCCCCTCCTCCTGCTTGACGCCATAGTCATGATACAACGGCGCCCATTGCGGCTCTCACTCGATAAACTCATCGTTGAGACCATCGTGCACGCGACAGGGTACTTCAGGGTCGAACGTGCTCATTGGCTCCATCATGCGACCTCAGGTCTGCTTTTCCGGTAGGCGTCAATCGCTCGGTTGGCGAGCATGAGCTTGCGCCGTTCACCGGCGAGAACCATTTTGCCTATTGTCCCCACGAGGAATTGGCTCGTCTCGTAGCCGTCGTTGATCTCACCACTGCGCTCAAGGAATTCCCAGGCTATCTGGACCGCGTTTTCAATCAGGACAGGGACAGTCTCACTCATGCTTCCTAAATGCCGCGCCACATGCCTTCGTTCCTGAACGTAGAAGGGCCCCCGCCGGATACGGGGGCCCCTCGAGAACTTGGAGGAGGAGACGCTCCAAGTCCTATGGGGTCGGCGGTTGAAGCCCCGCCGAGGAGACCCAATCGTCAATGTCTGCGGCAATCTCCGCTGTGCGGGCTCGCTTGAGCAGACTGTCCCGCTCAACACCTACCGGCATGGTGGCCGCTCTTCGAGCCAGATCACTGGCAAACGCAGCCAAGCGGTCTTGGAGTGAAGTTGTTTGCTTCGTTCGATTTCGATTTTTAGTCATAGCGCGCTCCTTGTCTGAAGCGGGAGCGTCGTTGCTCTCCACATTTTTGAGCAGCATAATTGGCGGCGAGACTTGCGGCGACAACCTAAGTTTATCTGCGAGATAATTCCTTGAACGAGCTCCCACGCAGCAAGTCTTCGGATGGTCTCAAGCCATGTCGCCTTTACTTTCTGAGTGGCTTACTCAATTCGCTCCTTTGACTAATGACGCTGTCCAGCGCCTCGCGAATCTTGCTTGCGTCGTGCGATTCAAGCCGGTGCCGACCTTGTCCAAATAGACGAGGTCCTTGCCTTCGTGACGGCGAGTACCTTCTTTCCGGCATCGCTCTCGATGCGCCAGACGCCCACCACAGGGACGAGCGATTTTGGCTCTCCGCCCCCCGTTCCTTCGGGAAAAATCGACCTTTGTGGGCTGAGCAGCGAGGCCGGCAACACAAATGCCGCAAGTGCGACTGCCGATATGACTGCTTTGATGCTTGCCGTTCATGACGAACCTCCTTCATGCACGCGACAGAAATCAATTCGACGCGGGCGACGGCTCCGCCACCAGCCAAGCGCAATCAAGAGCGGCAAAGCCATGTTGCAGGACATCGCGATCCTTACTGGCGGCAATTTCATATCCGAGGAACTTGGAACGAAGCTGGAAAATGTCACGCTCCCCATGCTGGGACGTGCCAAGAAGGTCGCCATCGACAAGGACAGCACGACCATCGTCAGCGGCGCTGGCAAGAAGGCGGAGATCGACGCGCGCATTAAACAGATCAGAACCGAAATCGAAGAGACCACTTCGGACTATGATCGGGAAAAGCTGCAGGAACGGCTGGCGAAGCTTTCCGGCGACGTTGCCGTCATCCGGGTCGGGGGTGCGACCGAAGTCGAGGTCAAGGAGCGGAAAGACCGTGTCGACGACGCCATGCATGCGACGCGCGCCGCTGTCGAAGAAGGTATCCTTCCTGGCGGCGGAGTGGCGCTGCTGCGGGCCACAGCGGCGCTTGCGAAACTCAAGCCCGCAAACGACGATCAGCGACACGGCCTGGAAAGCGTCAAGCGGGCGCTCACCTGGCCAGCGCGGCAGATCGCGGAGAATGCGGGAGAAGATGGATCGATCGTGGTCGGAAAGGTGCTCCAGACGAAGGACTATGCCTGGGGTTTCGATGCGCAGACGTCAGAATACGGCAATCTGTTCGCGAAAGGCATCATCGACCCGACCAAGGTCGTAAGGTCGGCGCTGCAGGACGCAGCTTCGATCGCCGGGCTCTTAATCACGACAGAGGCCATGGTCGCCGAAACGCCCCAGAAGAAGAATGGAGCCGGCCAAACCGACCCTGCGGGTCCCGGCGCAATGGACTTCTGAGGGCACATCAGAAGAATCCGAGAAGGGCGAACACCGCAGTCTACCGAGAAAGGCGAGGGTCATACAAGTCCGCATTCGTCCTCCTACACAAGCTGTGCGAAGCAATGGCTGAGGAATTGAAGGGGCGCGTCATCGGTGGCGAGGGCAAAACGGTTGAAGTAGATGGCGGCTATTTTGGAGGTTATGTAAAACCAGCAAGCCAGAAAGAATATCGCCGCGACCGCCGATATGCCCGCAATCAGAATGGGAAATGGAAGGTCGTCGCCGTCCGTGAGCGCGGTGGCAATTCTGTGCCAACAGTGTTTGGCTCTGAGAGCCAAGCCGCCGCTTTCATCCGGGCCCGCATTGCGAAGGGGACTGTCGTTCATGCCGACGAAGCCGCTTCTTGGGACGATTACACGAACGTTTTGAAATGAAACGAATCAACCATCAAGAGCCTACTCCTTGAACGGCGCATGCATCAATCGGGCTGAGGAGTATTTCAGCCGTCTGCGTCGTGCTGAGATTGGTATCCACCATTATGTTGCAGGCGCGTACTTGCTCCGATACGCGCAGGAGTCCTCATGGCGTGAAGACAACTGAAGGGCGTCCAACGGCGATCAGGTAAACCGGATCGCGGCTCTCGCAACGAGGCGCGGCCGGGCTGGCCTCGCCAACCCGCTCCACGCCTTTCCCCTCGGGGTTGTCGAGGCTGTGCTGCACCGCAAGGGCGATACCTGCACGTCATCCCCGGTCGCGTCCTCGACGGCATGGTAGAACCGCCTTCGCCAGCTCCGTGGTGGTCATCGGCTCCGTGGCCGTCCTGAGCACGTCCAGCGCCCGCCTGTAGAGGGTGACGCGCTTGAACCACTGATTGGGCTTCCGCCGCTTCACCGCGATCCGCCCCCGGTTGTACATGGGGTCCAGCATCTTGATGACGGCCTCAACGTGCCGCATCTGCTCACTCAGGGCGTCGTGCTGAGTCCGGTATCTGCCTAGCTCCATATGGAGCCGTTCAAGGGTATTGATGGCCGGTCGGGTGCGAGGGTCTTTCGTCGGTCTGCCGCGCATTGCCGCATCCTATCGAATATGATGGCTAACGGATATGACCCGAAGTCAAGGCCGGTCTATCATATTTGTTAGCTCACGGAATCGATAGGAGATGCCATGGTCCTACCCAAGGCGGAAGAGGAATGGGGGCAACGAACCAGTGCCTTCCTCAAAGCGGAAATGAAGAAGGCCGACGTGACCTATGCGGACTTGGCCAAGCGGCTGAAAAAGCACGGTCTGAAGGATGAGACCGAGGCCGGGATCACCATGAAACTCAAACGGGGATCGTTTACTGCCATCTTCTTTCTTGCGTGCGTTGCAGCGCTAGAGCTTGAGCAAGTGGTGCTAGAGGACACCTTAGCGCCTTGAGGCGTTTTCAGATCGTTCCGTGATCGAGACGAAACATATTGCTGGTCCTCGCACGGGATAGAGTGCAGGTTTGCCTCTATCGCCGGACGGCCTTTCGGCATCTATCAGTGACGAGATCGCTGTCAGTCACCGCGCTCCCGCCTCGCCCAAGTAAAGCAAGTGGAGTGCGCAATGCCTGAACTGCCACGTTTCGAATCCCATTCGGTCCCGGCACGCATTTGCCTTGGCATTGCGGCTTTCAGTACTGCCATGCTCGTCCTCATAACCCTCGTGGCGTTTGGGCCATAATACCGGAAAAGTACGAGTTTGCTTCACCCGGACTCGACTTCTCTAATGGGCTGGCACTTTGGTGACTCGGGATTTGAAGTCGTGGTCTCCGAGCGCATTCCAGTTAGCGAATTTATGCCGCGTGCAATGGTGACGCGCCGAGCGCTTCCTGCCGATGCCGCATCTTCATGAAGGCGACGGAAGCAGAGCGCTGAATCGCCGAAGCCGCAGCGTTGGAGAGCAACTGCAGGCGGAAGGCTCCATAAGCTGCCGATTGCCACGCTATTCGCCGCATTATTTGCGAAAAATGTGAATTCACTCCCAGCGGGCATTTATCCGGCCAGAAATAGGACGAAACGAGAGCTAAATCGCTGCTCTCGCTACAAAAATGAGCACTCACAAAGGACAAGGAACCGGCAAAAATCAGCGGTCCCAGACCGAGGCGAAAGCACCGGCCTGATGGAACCGATGCTCGTCTCCGAAAGCTCGGGACGCCGAACCCAGCTCGCCGACCTCTCGGTCGAACTGGAGGCAAAGTCGGCCGCTTTCAGCACAGCCTATCCAGGGGTGTTCTGATCTCCCTGGCTAGGCTCGTACGTTCGACGAGCAACCTGATCGAGGGGCACGACACTCACCCGATCGATATAGAACGCGCACTCAAGCACGACTACAGCGCCGACCCCAAGAAACGCGACCTGTAAAAGGAAGCCATCGCCCATATCGCCGTACAGCAGTGGATCGATGAGGAAGGCCTCAATGGTCGCGCGACGATGCAGGACGCACCGACACCATGCCCGACGGGAGGCTGATGACGCCGGCGTGACGGAATAGATCGGAGCCAATGTCGTCTCGTCCGAGCGCCAGCAGCTACACTGCGGCTTCGTCAGCTTTTCGAAAGCTTGCTCTGGTAGGATGTCTGCTCAGGTGAGCTTGGACGTAGGCTGCGTGGACCCGCACAATTGTGATCCATCAAATGTAACAGTTTGGTCGCAGGTGCAGCATGCCACCTCGGAAGAGCAGCAAGAGGGATCGGCGAGGCAAAGACGTTTGAGCCGTTCTTGGCGACGGCGCTCCCAGCCAGCACCGGTACCTTCCTCATCAGTCTGAAGAAAACCGGCGCCGAATTGATGACGCGACTATAATGCTGCGGCTCGGAATCATTAAAAGGGGCACATTAAAGCCGTATACCACCGAACTTCATCGATCGCGGGCATGTTCTCCGCTTTCGACGTCAAGCGTTCGATCTGCGCAATCATCAATCCTATCGCTCACGTCAACGATTCTAATAACCGAATGACGAAGGCGCCGTTGATTAATCTTCGCGTTTGCTGCGAGCCGGCTGCTCGCGTCGATTCCGCCCAGGGCCCCTTAGAGGACGACGAGAGTTTCATTGAAATGATGACTCGTGCCAATAGGCGCAGCGAGACCGCCCTTGACCAGCATCGCCCTGCTCTTCGCAGATTCTCCGAGGCGCTTATTCTAGAGGGCCAGACAATATCTGGACTGGACCACGACTCGCGGGTCAGGTCCGCGAGAAGGCTGTTCCCGCGCGACAAGAACCTCATCTCCGCGTTAAATTCGTTTCGTGCTGCGGAGCTCTGCGCTAAATTTGGTTCGTGATGCGGAGCGCGCCTTTCGCTCTAGGCGCTTCGAGCGGGCAGCTGAGCATTGCAGCCTAGGCGGAGTGGTCTTCCATAGTCATTTGCACGGCTTCGGTCGGGCTGGACGACACGGCACGTGACCACCTATTGCATTCAAGAGCATGTCGCTCTGATCGAAACTCGCTATTGCCGTGGCGTTGGCAATTAACCTACCGTCCGACCTAGCCGGCGGCGATCGGCTCGCTCTGTCCGAAATCAGATGACGGACGATATTCAGGTACGGCGCATCGGCGCCGACGAAGTGGATAAGCGTTTGGAGCGTCTCGCCGACATCCTCATTGACTGCGTCGCCAACGGCGACTCGGTCAGCTTTCTGCCACCGCTAACTCGACGACGTGCGCTGGTGTATTGGCGTAGCGTCGCGGACGCGGTCGTTTGCAATGGATGCGCGTTATTAGCTGCGGAAGATGGCGCAGGTCAGATTGTTGGCACAATCCAGATGGTACCTGCCGCGTCTGAGAATCAATTGCATAGCGCTCGGGTCGTCAAAGTCCTAGTTGAAAGAAGTGCACGCCGTCGCGGCATCGGGCGCCGGCTGCTCTCGGCTGTCAGCGAGTTAGCACGAAAGGAGGGAAAGACGTTGTTGACGCTCAGCACTACCACAGGTTCTGCTGCCGAGCGGCTTTACGCCAGCGAGGGATGGCAGCGGGTGGGTATCATACCCGGGTGTGTGCTCGCCCCTGACGGAACATATCGCTCGGCGACCTTCTTCTACAAACATCTGTGATACTTCGTAGCTGGGTTCGCGCTTGCTATTCACAGACAAGATCTGTGGGGCATCGTCCTGTTAAATCATCATCGTCGGGCAGCATCGCTAACATTGCAGCTTTGTTTATGGTTTTGTGAACAACAACGACTTGGGCTCGACGATCGGGACAGTAGCGTTCATTTGCAGCTCTGGTTCTCATTCTACTTCCATAGCGCAGCGGTCGCGAAGGTTGAAGCAATCCCTACCAATGCGCTTGACATACTGACCCGCTCCTAACGACCTCGCCTTGAGGTTTCAAGGTGGTGTTATGTCGCCGCAACCTCAATATGGGAGGCGAAGGCGATAAGCCAACCATGGAACGAGCTTCAGAAGCCATCGGACTATTTTGCTGCTCGAGCAGCCGTTGCATGAAGTGTGCGAGCCAGGCGAACGATCGCAATAAACTTTCGTATCGCTACGTGCCCCCCTTGATGTGCCCAATCCTTACCAAGGTTCGATTGAGCCGCGGATCACGATCCTCTTAGCTGCATGTGCGGCTGGCCACAGCGACATCTCATTCGTCTTCGCCGGCCTCGTCAACTGATAGCTAATCAGGAGGTCGCGAATTCTATTTTTCGTCGGAATGGCAGCCTTCGCCGAGACGTGGATGGAGATACTGATGGAACCATTTGAGCTGGCGTGGTGCGAGTTCGAATACCAACGGGCTCTCAGATGCCTCGAAGAGAGGGAGAACGGGGCGGACGACGTCTGATCCCAGAGCGTGGAGATTCAGCTGTTCTAATCCGTCATGCGGGAGGACCTATGGGCCAACCACTCTATGGCGGCGCAGGCCACGCACGCCACGAGCGGCGATACAGCGACCGAAAGCTCGTTCAAAAGAATTAAAGACTAGCCAATACGATCCCGATCAGAAGACCATCACCAAGCAGCGTAAAGGCGGCCTCGAGCACGATGCACCGATGGGGTGCAAGACCGTCCGCTCGATTGCGGAAGAGGCAATCGTCGTTGCGTTCCGCAAGAACACCTTGTGAACCGCAAATTCATCGAGAAGACAGTGCTTGCGCCGGCAATTTCTTGCCCTGACTTGATCAGAACCTGTGCCTGACTGATGAGGCTGCCCGAATCTATATGCGCGTCGCAACAGAGTTATGACCAAATTCAAAGCGACGCTCGGGATTTTGCGCTTCAAGGCGCTTCTCGCCAGGTCGCAGGTTACCAGCAATGCACGAGCGAGCAGAAAAGCGCCCGTTAAGGGAAAGAAAGCAACGTCTCAAGTGCTGGACGGGCGACGGGCGGCTTTTGTTGTGCGGACATCGTGGGCGGGATGCACTTTGCCCGACGGCCAGCAGCACCTCCAAGATAAGCCGGAGCGAAGGGCTACGCAGTGGAGCCAGGGCTAGCCGCCTGCGTTACCTTGCACTCCATCAGCCGCACGGTTACCCCTCCGACCGGATCAAGGAACGCGCGAACGAGCTAGGGTATCGATTGCTTTAGGGGCTGACTGCTGATCTTGGAGAGGCTCGCCCACTTCATTCGGCCGCGAATATGCCACCCCGATTACATTCTTAGAAATAAGTAACTCGAGCAAAAACGTGCGATTTGCCTTGGACACGTGTCCTGATCGCGCAAAGATGTCAATTTCCACGTCCTGGAAGTCAAGAAACTGGCGATCCATTGGAAAACACGCCTTATATACTGCCTCTTTCAAAACGAAGAGATCCCGCCGCTTGAGCGTGTGTAGATCGTACATTCGCTGCTCATGAGGAGTGGCAATCAATTCGATCAGGTTCTCCGGCAGAGGTTCATTAGGCTCAATGTCGACGCCGAGAGCTGCAATGCTTTTCGTTCCTGCAATAGCGGCGGCGGCTACCGTATCGTGGTGCGCCAAAGATCCGATCACGCCGGCTGGCCAGATCGGAACACCAGAGCGCGTCTTCAAGATTGCCCTCGGTGGGAATCCCAATTGCCCAAGAAGTGTTCGGGCAGCTACTCTTGCGGCAGCGCTTTCGCGGCGGACTTTGGCAACGGCGCGTCCCATAGACATAACTTCGGAAGCGTACAGGGTGGATTCGTCGCAGCGTTCTATCGGACGGATGCCGACCATGATGTTCTGTTGATCAATTGTAACAATCTCCATTATTTGGTCCCACTAGCCTTTCGAACATTTTAGTGTCGATCAGAGGGACGACGGTCGCCCACACGTCGACCGCTTCTGACCTGCGCCTGAATTTGACCGGGATCAGTTAGAGTCTCAGGAGTTTTGCAGAGACCGAAGTCTGACCCACCGGGCGCTTTCCGACTTGTGGAGTATTTGGGGCTCGAGACTGACCTTCGAACCCAAGTTTTTCCAGACAAAGTTCTTGCCTATTTAACAGTCCCGATGAGCGCCCTTGAAATGGCCCGAGCCAGAACTTGCCGGTTTTCTGGATTGTTGACCATTGTCGCGTGGTTGCCTGGCATCGGTACCGCATGAATGGCCCCGGCATCCAAAACCAAGTCCCAACCCTTGTTTGGCGAGTTTGCCTTGCGATGCAGTTGTTCGTCAGGTGATAGCCCAGGGCTGACAAGAAGCTCACTGGCATAAAACTGATGTATCTCAATCGGGAGCGACGGAACTCGGTACGATTGTAGCGCCTGGTGAAATCTCGCGGCCCTTTGATACATCGAAACATCGCTGTGGAGATCGTGATCTGGAGGTAACGCTCCTATTTGCTGGGCCTTTTCGAGCAACTCAGAAATCGAACATTGCTCCGTGTATCCTTCGAAAACCTCGCCGCATTCATCGCGCAAGATTCCACAACGCTCCAGAACAAATTCTCGAGCCAAATTGATATGTGATGCGTTTGAAGTATCTGCAGGTGAACTAACATCGATGAACGCCATGAATGATACAACTTCATCGATGCGCAGTAATTGCTCGGCAATTGCATAAGCCAGGACTGCACCTGATGAGTATCCAGCAAAGCGATATGGGCCCCGTGGCTGGATCTCTTTAATCGCAAGGATTACCTCTGCGGCCATCGCTTCAAGGGTTGGTGAGCAAACGTCATTGAAGGGCGGCCAAGGCAGAGCGTAGACGGGGCAATCTACATCCATTTCCTCCACCAGAGCGAGGACATAGGAACAATCTCCAAAACCTGTGGGGACAAAGAAGAGCGGTGGCTGCGATCCGGTTGATCGAACGGAAATTACCCCTCGGCTACTGGGCTGTGGCTCCACATGAATTTTTGATGCAAATTCCTTCAGAACAGGGGCTTGGAAGAGGTCGGCGGCGCTAAAGCTCAGCCCAAGTTCTAATGCTCGACTGAGCATCTGCACGGCCAAGAGCGAGTGGCCGCCCAGTTCGAAGAAGTGGTCGTGGCGCCCGATGCGCTCGACACCAAGGAGCTCGGCCCAGATCCGCGCCAGCGCCGTCTCGACCGCGCCCTGCGGCGCCTCATAGGCCGCCAGCGCATAGGCCTGATCGGCCGGCGCCGGCAGTGCGTTCCGATCGAGCTTGCCATTTGGCGTCAGCGGCAGCGCCGCGATCGGCACGAACGCAGCCGGCACCATGTAGTCCGGCAGCCGCGCACTCAAGTGCGCACGCAAGGCGCCCGCAAGCCCGCCTCCATCGCCCTCGCCCTCACCGGCCTCGGGCGCGCAGACCACATAGGCGATCAGATGCTTGTCGCCGGCGCGGCTCTGGCGCGCCACCACCACCGCCTCGCGCACAAAGGCGTGCTCGCAAAGCTTTGCTACGATCTCGCCCGGCTCGATGCGGTAGCCGCGGATCTTGACCTGGTCGTCGTTGCGGCCCAGGAACTCCAGATTGCCGTCCGGCAGATAACGCCCGAGGTCGCCGGTCCGGTACAGCCGATCGCCCTCGACAAAGGGACTGGCGA
>NZ_JAGKJL010000009.1:0-186992 GCF_020329495.1 Bradyrhizobium australafricanum
GATCGATCCGGAAATCCTCAAGACCTACGAGAAGCTCGGCATCCCGCTGCGCGAGGTTGCGATCCTCGAGGGCGTCGAGCCGCCGCCCGGCGGCGAGCAGACGCCGAACCGCAAGATCGCGGTCGATGCCGTGTTCGATTCGGTTTCGGTCGCGACCACCTTCCAGAAGGAGCTGAAGGCGGCCGGCGTGATCTTCATGCCGATCTCGGAGGCGATCCGCGAACATCCCGAGCTGGTGCAGAAATATCTCGGCACCGTGGTGCCGACCTCGGACAATTACTTCGCGACATTGAATTCGGCGGTGTTCTCCGACGGCTCGTTCGTCTACGTGCCGCCGGGCGTGCGCTGCCCGATGGAGCTGTCGACCTATTTCCGCATCAACGAGCGCAACACCGGCCAGTTCGAGCGCACGCTGATCATCGCCGACAAGGGCTCCTACGTCTCCTATCTCGAGGGCTGCACCGCACCGCAGCGCGACGAGAACCAGCTGCACGCCGCCGTGGTCGAGCTCGTCACGCTCGACGATGCCGAGATCAAGTATTCGACGGTGCAGAACTGGTATCCGGGCAATTCGGAAGGCAAGGGCGGCATCTACAATTTCGTCACCAAGCGTGGCGACTGCCGTGGTCGCAATTCGAAGATCTCCTGGACCCAGGTCGAGACCGGTTCGGCGATCACCTGGAAATATCCGAGCTGCATCCTGCGCGGCGACAATTCGAGCGGCGAATTCTACTCGATCGCGATCTCGAACGGTTTCCAGCAGGTCGATAGCGGCACCAAGATGATCCACCTCGGCAAGAACACGTCGAGCCGGATCATCTCCAAGGGCATCGCCGCCGGCAAGTCGCAGAACACCTATCGCGGCCTGGTCAGCGCGCATCGCAAGGCAACCGGCGCGCGCAACTACACCGCCTGCGACTCGCTTCTGATCGGCGACAAATGCGGCGCGCACACCGTGCCCTATGTCGAGGCCAAGAATTCCTCGGCGACGTTCGAGCATGAAGCGACGACGTCGAAGATTTCCGAGGATGTGCTGTTCTACTGCATCCAGCGCGGGCTCTCGCAGGAAGAAGCCGTCGGCCTCGTCGTCAATGGCTTCGTGAAGGACGTACTGCAGCAACTGCCGATGGAGTTCGCGGTGGAAGCGCAGAAGCTGATCTCGATCAGCCTTGAAGGTTCGGTTGGCTAATCCATCCCGCTAACGGCGCGGCCGACGCGCGCCTTTCGGGTGATGCTCAGGAAAAATCAGATGTCTCTGCTTGAAGTGAAAGATCTGCAGGTTCGTGTCGAGGAGCGTGAGATCCTCCACGGGCTGTCGCTCACGGTGAACCCGGGCGAGGTGCACGCGATCATGGGGCCGAACGGCTCCGGCAAGTCGACGCTCTCCCACGTCATCGCCGGCAAGCCGGGCTATGAAGTCACCGGCGGTCAGATCCTGTTCAGGGGCGAGGACCTGCTGGAGATGGAGCCCAACGAGCGCGCCGCCAAGGGTGTGTTCCTGGCGTTCCAATATCCGGTCGAGATTCCCGGCGTCACCACCTGGAACTTCCTGCATGCGGCGCTCAACGCCCAGCGCAAGGCGCGCGGCGAGGACGAGATCTCGTCGCCGGCCTTCCTCAAGAAGGTCCGCGAGGTCGCCAAGTCGCTGAACATCCCGCAGGACATGCTGAAGCGCGGCGTCAATGTCGGCTTCTCCGGTGGCGAGAAGAAGCGCAACGAGATTCTGCAGATGGCGCTGTTCGAGCCGGCCGTCTGCATCCTCGACGAAATGGATTCTGGCCTCGACATCGACGCGCTGCGGATCGCGGCCGACGGCGTCAACGCACTGCGCTCGCCGGAGCGCGCGATGGTCGTGATCACCCACTATCAGCGGCTGCTCAACTACATCGTGCCCGACTTCGTGCACGTGATGTCGAAGGGCCGGGTGGTGAAGAGTGGCGGCAAGGAGCTGGCGCTGGAGCTGGAAGAGTCCGGTTACACGCAGTTCGAAGACGCTGCCTGACAAACGCGGGTTTTGTGATGAACGTTGTTGCAAAGACCGAGACCGGGCGCGCGCTGGGCGACGCATTCGCCGTGGTGCGCGACCGTCTGCCGGGCGAGGGCAAGATCGCCGATCAGCGGCGCCAGGCCTTCGAGGCTTATGAACGATCAGGCCTGCCGCATCGCCGGATCGAGGACTGGAAATACACCGACCTGCGCGCGCTGATGCGCGAAGTGCTGCCGCTCGCTGCATCCCCGGATGATGCCGCGCTGAGCCGCGCCAGGGCCGTCGTAGAGGCCCGCGCGATCGAAGGCGTCCGGCGCCTGGTGCTGGTCGACGGCGCGTTCGCGCCTGATCTCTCCGATTTGAAGGATCTGGAGAAAGGGCTCTCGATCAATCCGCTGCGCGTTGCGCTGGAAGCCGGCGACGAGATCGTCGCGACACAGGCTCTCGCGTCCGATGCCGCCAACCCCATGATCGCGCTGAATGGCGCGATGGCGACCGACGGTGTCGTCATCGACGTCGCCAACGGCGCGGTGCTGACCCAGCCGCTGCATATCGTGCATGTCGCATCGGGCACCGCGCCGGCCTCGACGTTCACGCGGTCGCTGCTCCGGCTCGGCCGCGATACCGGCGTGACGCTGGTGGAGAGTTATCTCGCCGCCGACGGCGCCAAGGCCTACCAGACCCATGACGGACTGGTTGTTGCGATCGGCGACAATGCGCGGCTCGATCACGTGCGTCTGGTCGAAGACAGCGTCGATGCCTTCAACATTTCCTCGGCGACGGTGTCGCTCGGCGCGCATGCCCATTTCAACACCTTCGGCCTGACCTCGGGCGGTCATGTCAGCCGCTATCAGCTGACGGTGACCTGCGCCGGCGAGGGCTCGACGGTCGAGACCAACGGCGTCAATCTGATCAACGGCAAGCAGCACGCCGACACCACGCTGTTCGTGGATCACGCGGTGCCGCACTGCGCGAGCCGCGAGATCTTCCGCGCCGTTGTCGACGACCGCGCCCATTCGGTGTTCCAGGGCCGCATCATCGTCCGCCCCGACGCGCAGAAGACCGACGCCAAGATGATGACCCGTGCGCTGCTGTTGTCAGACGACGCGGAAGCCGACAACAAGCCCGAGCTCGAGATCTTCGCCGACGACGTCACCTGCGGTCACGGTGCGACCACCGGCGCGCTCGACGAGAGCCTGCTGTTCTACATGCGCGCCCGCGGACTGCCCGAGAAGGAAGCGCAGGCGCTCCTGATCCAGGCCTTCGTCGGCGAGGCGATCGAGACCATCGCCAGCGACGCGTTGCGCGAGGTCGCAATTGCCACCGCGCAGCGCTGGCTTCAGGCGAGGGCGTGAGCATGCACAAGGCGGTCGCCAACGGCAGTTACGACGTCGCGCTGGTGCGGCAGGATTTCCCGGCGCTCGCCATGCAGATCTACGGCAAGCCGCTGGTCTATCTCGACAACGCGGCCTCGGCGCAGAAGCCGAATGCGGTGCTCGACCGCATGACCGAGGCCTACAAGAGCGAATACGCCAATGTGCATCGCGGCCTGCACTACCTCGCCAATGCCGCGACCGAGGCCTATGAGGGCGCCCGCGGCAAGGTCGCGCAGTTCATCAACGCCCGCCGCAATGAAGAGATCGTCTTCACCCGCAACGTCACCGAGGCGATCAACCTGGTGGCGTCGTCCTGGGGCGGGGTGAACATCAAGGAGGGCGACGAGATCGTCCTCTCGATCATGGAGCACCACTCCAACATCGTGCCCTGGCATTTCCTCAGGGAGCGCCATGGTGCCGTGATCAAGTGGGCACCGGTCGACGACGAGGGCAACTTCCTGATCGAGGAGTTCGAGAAGCTCCTGACCCCGCGCACCAAGATCGTCGCGATCACGCAGATGTCGAACGCGCTCGGCACGCTGGTTCCGGTCAAGGACGTGATCCGGCTGGCGCACGACCGCGGCATCCCGGTGTTGGTCGACGGCGCGCAAGGTGCGGTGCACCTGCCGATCGACGTCCAGGACCTCGATTGCGATTTCTACGCCTTCACCGGCCACAAGGTGTACGGACCGACCGGCATCGGCGCGCTCTATGCCAAGCACGAGCATCTGGTGGCGATGCGGCCGTTCAACGGCGGCGGCGAGATGATCCGTGAGGTGGCCAAGGACTGGGTCACCTATGGCGATCCGCCGCACAAGTTCGAGGCCGGGACGCCGCCGATCGTCGAGGCGATCGGGCTGGGGGCTGCGATCGACTACGTCAATTCGATCGGCAAGGAGCGTATCGCTGCGCATGAGCATGAGCTGCTCACCTACGCGCAGGAGCGCCTGCGCGAGATCAACTCGCTGCGGGTGATCGGAACCGCGCGCAACAAGGGCCCGGTGATCTCGTTCGAAATGAAGGGCGCGCATCCCCACGATGTCGCGACCGTGATCGATCGTCAGGGCATTGCGGTGCGCGCCGGCACGCATTGCGTGATGCCGCTTTTAGAGCGGTTCAACGTCACGGCCACCTGCCGTGCATCCTTCGGGATGTATAATACCAGGGAAGAAGTCGACCATCTGGCGCAGGCGCTGATCAAGGCGCGGGAATTGTTCGCATGACCGATACAGCCGAAGTCAAGACGGCCACCATGGAAACCACCTCGGCGCTGCCGGCGGAGGAGACCGAGCGCATGAGCGGCGAGATCGTCGCGGCGCTGAAGACGGTGTTCGACCCGGAAATCCCGGCCGACATCTACGAACTCGGCCTGATCTACAAGGTCGATCTCAAGGATGATCGCTCGGTCGACATCATGATGACGCTGACCACGCCGAACTGCCCGGCCGCCGGCGAGCTGCCGCAGATGGTGGAGAACGCGGTCGCCAGCGTTCCCGGCGTCGGCGTCGTCAACGTCAACCTGGTGTGGGATCCGGCCTGGACGCCGGACCGGATGTCGGACGAGGCGCGCCTCGTCCTCAATATGTGGTGATGCGTTAGGGGATCGAGCTTAACCTCGGAATTTCAGGCAATTGATTTTTCGCTGGGACTGACCACATGAGTGACATGACGCAAGCCTCGCCAACCCCAGCCAAGCCGAAGCGGCCGCGCCCGCAGGTCATGAAGCTGACCGATGCCGCGGCGGAACGGATCACCGAGCTGACCAAGCGCGCCGATTCCGAGATCGTCGGCCTGCGCGTCGGCATCAAGAATGGCGGCTGCGCCGGCCAGTCCTATACCGTCGAATACGCCCACGAGATCCGCCCGACCGACGAAGTGGTCGAGGACAAGGGCGTGAAGATCCTGGTCGATCCGAAGGCCGTGCTGTTCCTGCTCGGCACCGAGATGGACTATGTGGCCGACAAGATGCAGGCCCAGTTCGTGTTCAACAACCCGAACCAGGTCTCCGCCTGCGGTTGCGGCGAGTCGGTGCAGCTCAAGCCGGCCACGGTTTAGAGAGACGTCCGCATATCGATTGTTGTGTGATCGGCACCTGTGTTGCCCGTCATTGCGAGCGTAGCGAAGCAATCCATGTTTCCGCTTGTTGCGCGATGGATTGCTTCGCTACGCTCGCAATGACATGGATGGAGACGTGCTCCTTACCATGAGGCGACAGAAACGGGGGCGATTGGCACATGGACCGCGAATTCCTCACCGACCTGTTCGCCGATTTCGGCCCGGTCACGCTGCGCCGGATGTTCTCCGGCTACGGCATCTCCGCTGACGGCACCAATTTCGCGCTCGCCTTGCGTGCCGGGCTCTACTTTCGTGCCGACGAGCAGACCATCCCGCAATTCGAGGCGGAGGGCTGCGGGCCATTCCAATATCAGACACGGTCGAAGACCGTCACGGTGAACTCCTACTGGCAGCTGCCGGCACGGCTGTTCGATGATTCGGAAGAACTCGCGGTCTGGGCACGGTCGGCACTCGGCGCCGCCCAGCGCGCCGCGCTGCGCAAGCGGCCGAGGAAACGAGCGGCTGCGCGAAAGTCGAAGGCGCCTGCGAAGAAGACTGCAGGCAAGAAAGCTACGGCAGAAAAGGCGGTCGCGAAGAGGCCATCGGCCAAGAAGAAGCGATCGGCAAGGAAGCGATCCGCATCCTGAGCAGCCAATCCATCCACGTCATTGCGAGCGAAGCGAAGCAATCCATGGATCCGCATATGCGGCAGGTGGATTGCTTCGCTTCGCTCGCAATGACTGTGGAGGACGTGAGGGAAGTCACGCCACGCGGGTCTGGATCTCGGCGCTGTATTCCGGATCGGCCTCGCAGATCACACGGTTGCGGCCGGCGCGCTTGGCGGCATAGAGGCAGGCGTCGGCGCGCTCGATCAGCGAGTCCGTGTCGTCAGTCGGCTTCAGCATGGAGACGCCGACCGAGATCGTGACACGGCCGAGGATCTCGCCGGTCGACTTCTTCTTCAGCTCCTTGGCCATCACGGCGCGGCGGATGTGGTCGGCGACCGTCAGCGCCTGCCGCAGCGCCGTGTTGGGCAGCACCACGGCGAATTCCTCGCCGCCATAGCGGGCGGTGATGTCCTGGCCCTTGATGTTCTGCTTCAGCGACTGCGCCACCAGCCGCAGCACCTGATCGCCGGTGAGATGGCCGTAGGAGTCGTTGAACGACTTGAAGTGGTCGATGTCGAACATCAGGAGCGACAGCGGCTCGCCGCTGGCGAGCGCGGCCTGCACCGCCATGTCGATCGAGCGGTCGAAATATTTCCGGTTGCCGAGGCCGGTGAGCGGATCGGTCAGGCTCTCGGCGCGGATCGCCTCGAGGCTGTGCTGCAGGTCGCTGATCTCCGACTTCGACAGCGCGAGCCGGCTCTCCAATGCCTGATTGGTCTCGCGCATCTCGCGCGTCGATTTTGCCAGGCTATCGACGATTGCCTTGATGTGATCGCGGGTGGTCGCGCTCGCAAGCTTGTCGCTGGCGCCGACGAGGCTGGCGTCATAGGTCGCGGACACGCCGAGCGCGTCGGTGATCAGCTTCATGACGGCGTCGATCTCGCCGATGACGCGCGCGCCGACCTTGTCGATACGGTCCGAGGTCTTGATGTGCGAAAGGTAGGTCTCGTAGATCTGCTCGAGATCGGATTCAGAGAGCTTGCCGCTGCGCGCCAGCGTCTCGTTGATGACCTTGTTGAGCGGCGCGTTGTATCCGGTCGCGTAGACGTACCAGATTTCGTAGTTGCGGGGGACTGCGGTCTGGCGAAGCGAGCGGATCTGGCCAAGCGCGACTTCGGCAAAGGCCAACGTACGTTCGTGTTCGTCCAGCAGCTTGACCACTGTCACGCCCTCAATGCACGCAATGCCGATTAAGCCCGGCAGCAATGACTAAACTATTGGTGCGAGGGTACGGGACGAGAGTGAAGGCAAGGTAAATAGTGGAACTACGGGGAAGCCGGCTGCGGCGACCGTGCGGCGCGCCCGATGTTTGTCCGCCTTGAGCGCCACTTTCGGGCGCCTTTCGTTTGCTCGCCAGAGCATGATCCGGAAAAGTGCGCAGCGGTTTTCCGAAAAGATCATGCTCAAACAACGAGCTAAGGCACAATGACGCTTCACGCAAATCTCATCGCGCTTTGGTGCGAGGCGCAAACTGCGCGCATTTGCTTCAAACGCTGAGGATCAGCGCATGCGCCGGTCGCGGGCGGTAACAGAAGTGTCCGGACTACCGCCGCTGGCGCGGCGGCATCAGAGCAGGCCTTATGCGCGTGCGCGCACAGGTCGCAGCAGGAAGGCGGGCAGGTGCGAATGATCGGCGGGCTCGTGGTCCACCTCGCGCTGCGGCCGCCGTGGCTCGGCACGCCCGATCGACGGCACGTGCGACGGAGCGGCCTGCGGAGCCGAATTGCGGCCGCGGCGCGGTTCACGCTCCGGCTTCGCTGCGTGTTCCTCGCGGGGCTCCCGCTCGTGACGCGCTTCGCGCGGCTCGCGTTCACCATGGCGCGCCTCGCGTTCACCGTAGCGCGCCTCGCGCTCACGGCGCGGCTTGCGGCCGCCGCGGGCACCATCGCGCGAACCTTCGCGGCCACGCGAGCGGCGCGGCGCGGCGTCCTCGTCGGAGGCTTCGCTGTGAACGGTGTAGTCGCCCTCAGCGCGCGGGATCGGCTGGCCGATCAGCTTCTCGATCGCGGTCATCGACTTGCTATCGAGCGAGGTGACGATGGAGATCGCAGTACCGGTGCGTCCGGCGCGGCCAGTACGGCCAATGCGGTGGACATAGTCGTCGGGGTGGTGCGGTACGTCGAAATTGAAGACGTGGCTCACCGCGGGAATGTCGAGACCACGGGCGGCGACGTCGGAGGCGACGAGCAGCGGAATCTCGCCCTTCCGGAATTGATCGAGGGCCGCGGTGCGGGCGGATTGATCCATATCGCCGTGCAGGGCACCGACGCTGAAGCCGTGCTTCTGGAGTGACTTGTGAAGGACGGCGACTTCGCGCTTGCGATTGCAGAAGATAATCGCGTTGTTGAGATCCTTGGCATCGCGCAGCAGGCGGCGGAGGATCTCGCGCTTGTCATGCGCTTCGCGACCGGCCGGGACCTGCAATTGCGTCACGGTGACGGCGGTGGTCGCGGGCCTGGAGACTTCGATCCGCGCAGGATTGTGCAGGAAGGCCTCGGTGATGCGGCTGATCTCCGGAGGCATCGTCGCGGTGAAGAACAGGGTCTGCCGCGTGAACGGGACGAGCTTGCAGATGCGTTCGATGTCGGGGATGAAACCCATGTCGAGCATGCGATCGGCTTCGTCGATCACCAGCAGTTCGACGCCGGTGAGCAGCAATCCGCCGCGTTCGGTGTGGTCGAGCAGGCGGCCGGGCGTTGCGATCAGGACGTCGACGCCGCGCATCAGCTTGGAGTCCTGGTCGCCGAACGAGACGCCGCCGATCAGGAGCGCCACGTTCAATTTCTGACCGGCGCCGTATTTGTCGAACTGCTCCTTCACCTGCGCGGCAAGCTCGCGGGTCGGCTCGAGGATCAGGGTGCGCGGCATCCGTGCCCGGGCGCGGCCCTTCTCGAGCAGGGTAAGCATCGGGAGAACGAAGGCAGCGGTCTTGCCGGTGCCGGTCTGGGCAATTCCGAGGACGTCGCGCCGGGCGAGAACGTGCGGGATTGCCTGTTCCTGGATGGGAGTGGGGTTGGTGTAACCGGTGGCCGCAACTGCGGCGAGGACCTTATCGGACAGGCCTAGATTGGAAAAAGACATTGAGCCTCTGGTCGAAACCGCCGTTCGGCATCGCAGGTAAAAGGCTGTCGCGTTCGGCCCCGAAACGGCTCGCTTTTCTATAAAGCTCGGGGGCTCTGACTAACGCCGACGGACGGCAAACCTGACGAATCGCGTTTCGATCCGAGGGCCGCGTTGCCCGCAACATAGGGGCGAAAGCGGTAAAGTCAATCTTGGAACCAGCCGGATGGCCGAAAAAGCTTAACGTTTTGACTGAAATACGCGCCTTTTCGTCATTTGGCGGTCAAATGAATCACGACCCCCGTCCCGGACGGCAGGGCGACAGCGGGGGCCTCCGCGCTGTTTTTCATCCTGAATCCGCCAGGCGTCAGGCCTTCGGAATCGCCGAATATCCGGTAGAAGGTGGCGAGGCTGCCGAACCCGCAGGTGAGGGCGATGTCGGCGATCGGCCGCGGCGGCTTCTCGCAAAGCAGCCTTCGGCTCTCGCTCAGGCGCTGGGCGGTGACGGTCTGCGAAAAGCTCGTCCCGGTCGCTTCGAACAAAACGTGCAGGTAGCGCACCGAGACGCCGAGCATCTCTGCGACCATGCTTGGCGACAGCGCCGGCTTTGCCAGATGACGCGTGATGAGGCGGCGCGCGAGGCTGAGCCGGCCGACGCGCAGCGCCTGCTGCGCCCGGCGGCTGCCCGGCCTGATCACACCGCGCTCGATCAGCGCAAGGTCCGCCACGATCTTGACCAGCGCAGGAATGCAAGCGGTATCACCGGCCTCCGTGGCCTCCTTGAAGTCGGCGAGGCAAGCTTCGAGCAACGGCGCCCAGCCGTGATTGTTGGTCGCCGCTGAGCCCTGACGGGCTGGCTCAGATGCCGGGATTTGATCCGCTCGCAGGTCCGCGGCATCGAGATGAATGCGCGTCGCGCCTGTAGCTGGCGTTTCCTGGCTGTGATCCCCGTGCTTACCGCGCATCGTGACTGATCCCTCGCTCTGCATGAGCGCGCGCGTCGCCGGTAAGGAAATTTGCGGTGCCGAACCCGGGCGAAGCGCCGCAGTGGTTCTGGCGAAATGGCCGGAAAATATCTTCTCAATGCGCGCAGGCTGATCACTTCGGTTCAGCGAACGTCGGATCGCGCGGCGATGTGAAGTTCAAGGAGGTGAAGGGGGCGCGGCCGGTGTCTTGGCCGGTCCGGACAGGCGCTCAGGCCGTTCGCGCGCGGTAGTCGCCCGGCGTCATGGATTCGGATGCATTGAAGAGGCGGTAGAACGTCGCAAGGCTCTCGAATCCGCAGGCAAAGGCGACCTCGGCGATCGTCTGCCTGGGCTGCTCGCGGAGCAGGCGGCGGCTTTGTTCGAGCCGGAGCGCGGTGACGGTCTCCGAGAAGCTCATCTCGGTTTCCTCGAACAGAATGTGCAGGTGACGGACCGAAATGCCGAGCAGGCCGGCAATCAGGGTTGGCGACAGCGCTGCGCGCGCCAGGTGGCGCCGGATCAGGCGCCGGGCCAGCGACAAATGGGCGGTGCGCAAGGCCTGCTGCGCGAGCCGGCTCTTCGGCCGCATGATGCCGCGCTCGATCAGCGCGATATGGGCCAGCGCCTGCACCGTCGGCGCCGTGCCCGCCGCCGCGGCATCGTTGCTCTCGATGAGGTCGCGGAAGCATGCTTCCAGCAGGGCCCGCAGCGCGGTCTCATCCTGCATGGGCTTGGGGACGAGTTCGCCGAGCTCGGCGCCCGGCGGGACGATGTTCGCGACCGGGACCTTGATGATGCGCAGGTGGAAGCCGTCGTCGTGCAGGGGGACGGTGCGATAGGGCAGGTCCGAGTAGCTGGTCGCGAACATGCCGTCGCGAACAGCAAATTCATCGAGCCGCGCGCCGCCGAACCAGCCGCCGCCGCCAAGCTGCTGGTAGATGCACAGGCTGTCGCTGGCCGCATCGGCGATGTCGCCCGTGCGCCGCTCGACGCGGTACGGCGAGGCCCGTAGCTCGACCAGCCCGGCATCGCCGAGCTTGCGCAGCGAGAACTCGCCGAAGAAGTCGCGGCGCCGGTCGGCTTCCAGCTCGGCGGTGACGCCGAACAGCCCCTTGGCGCGGACCTCGCGCCAATAGTCGAAGCGATCCTTGGGATCGACTTGATCAGTAGACCATGTGTGCACGGAAAAGCCGTTGCGACGTGCGGAGAGCTCGAGCCGGATGGAGCTTCGAATCTATCACGCGGGCCGTAAAAAGAAACTTGACCTAAGACAAATCGGACCCCTCATTTCGGCCTGGCGCGGCCGGCCGGAATGGCCGTCCGCGGCCGGCCTTGAACCGGCGAAACGGCTGGTCCGACTATTAGGCGGCGGTCGCACGGGCGGCGCATTTGTCGTGCAGGCGGGAAAACGGGATGAAGAGCTGGCTTTCGAGACTTTCGGCGATCCTTTGGGCGGTTGCATTTGTCGCATTGGCCGCACCCGCCCAGGCCGAAAAGCGCGTCGCGCTGGTGATCGGCAACAATGACTACAGGAACGTGCCCAGGCTGCAGAAGGCGGTCAACGACGCCCGCACCATGGGCGACACGCTGAGGCAGCTCGGCTTCAGCGTCATGGTGGCCGAGAACCTCAACCGGCAGGCGTTCTCCGAGACGCTGCTCGCGTTCGACCGCGCCGTGGAACCCGGCGATACCGCGTTCTTCTTCTATGCCGGCCACGGCTTCGAGATCGCCGGCCAGAATTTCCTGCTGCCGACCGACGTCCCGGCCGCCACCGAAGGGCAGGAGGAATTGGTGCGCGACGCCTCTGTTCTCGCCGACCGCATCGTCGAGCGCTTGCAGAACAAGAAGGCGCGGACCTCGATCCTGGTGTTCGACGCCTGCCGCAACAATCCGTTCGAGCGCGCCGGCACACGCGCGGTCGCCGGTGGCGGTGGCCTCGCGCCGATGACGCAACTGCCGGAGGGCGTGTTCTCGGTGTTCTCGGCGGGGCCGCGCCAGACCGCGCTCGACCGTCTTTCGAACGATGATGCCAATCCCAATTCGGTATTCACGCGGACCTTCGCCAAGGAGCTGCTGCAGCCCGGCGAGAATCTCGTGCAGGTCGCGCAGCGCACGCGGCGCCTGGTCAGCGAGATGGCCGAGACCGTGAAGCACAAGCAGATCCCGGTCTATTTCGACCAGATGGTCGACGATGTCTTCCTGAACGGGATCGCGAAGGGGCAGGCCGAGGCGGCCAGGCCGTCCGCGCCGCCGCAGCAGGTGGTCGCGCTGCCGCCGGTCGCGGTGCCGAAGCTGCCGAAGGAGGATTCGATCAACGCGCCGATCGCGAGCTTCTCGCGGCACAATGGCGGCTGGACCGTGGTGTTCTCGATCGCCGATCCGACGCTCGGGATTTCCTGGCGGATCGGCGACAGCGGCGATTTCCGCGAAACCGGCTTCATCGACACGCTCGATCCGCGCACGCGCAAGCGGATGCCCAATCCGTCGGTCGAGCTGCCGGCCGATGCGCCGGCCGCCACGATCGAGATTCGCTATGTCGATACGCAAGGCACGATGCAGGGGCCGTTCCCGATCAAGTTCGATCCCGACGCCGCGCTGATCCGCGACCAGCGCAAGATCCTCGACATGACCGCGACCAGCTGGCTGTCATTCCGCGAATTCAACGGGCTGCTGGTCTACTATACGCACCTGATGTCGTATCGCTGCGCGATCCGCGAGGTGCGCATCGGCATCGACACCGCGGTGCCGGACAAGGTTCTGAAGATGCCATCCTGCAATTCGCGCGATCCCAGCGCGATTCCGTCTGACGCGCAGCCCTATCTGAAGCTTGCGCCGCAGACCAGGGCGGTCTCGGTCGAGCTGACCTATCGCGACGGCAGCGTGTCGGAAATCAAGACCTTCAGGCGATAGCCTTGCATCCTTGCCGCCAGATCCGCGTTACAATCGGATTCTGAGGGGCGAGGCAGCGGTGAGGACGGCATCATGGATGCAGGCAATCCGGCAGGGCCGAACACGCGTCAGATCAGGGCGCGCTGCTGTGTGGTCGGTGGCGGGCCGGCCGGCATGATGCTTGGCTATCTGCTCGGACGCGCCGGGGTCGATGTCGTGGTGCTGGAGAAGCACGCCGACTTCTTCCGCGACTTCCGCGGCGACACCGTGCATCCGTCGACCCTGCAGGTGATGGACGAACTCGGCCTGATCGACGGCTTCCTGAAGCTGCCGCACCAGGACATCCAGACGCTCGACGGCATGTTCGGCGGCACCTCGGTGCGGATCGCCGACCTCCGCCGCCTCAGCGTCAAATACCCCTTCATCGCGATGATGCCGCAGTGGGACTTCCTCAATTACCTGCGCGAGAGCGGCAAGCGCTTTCCTTCGCTGAAGGTGCTGATGAAGGCCGAGGCGACCGATCTGATCCGGCGCGGCGATGCTGTCGCGGGCGTGCACGCGAACACACTCGACGGCCCGGTCGAGATCGAGGCGGATCTGACCGTCGGCTGCGACGGACGTCATTCGATCGTGCGCGAGCGCGCCGGCCTCGACGTCGAGGAGATCGGCGCGCCGATGGACGTTTTGTGGTTTCGCGTCGGGCGGCGTCCGGATGAGACCGAGAATTTGTTCGCCCGCGTCGAGCACGGCAAGATGATGGTGACGTTCGATCGCGGCGATTACTGGCAGTGCGCCTATGTGATCGCCAAGGGCCAATGCGAGGCGGTGAAGGCGAGGGGATTGCCGGCGCTGCTCGACGACGTGCTGCGGCTGGCGCCGATCCTCAAGGCCGGCATTGCCGACGTGAAGAGCTTTGACGACGTCAAGCTGCTCACGGTCGCGATCAATCGCCTGACGCGCTGGACCCGTCCCGGCCTGCTCTGCATCGGCGACGCCGCGCATGCGATGTCGCCGATCGGCGGCGTCGGCGTCAACCTCGCGGTGCAGGATGCCGTCGCGACCGCCAACATCCTGGCGGCGAAGCTCGTTCACGGCGTGCCGTCGGAAGACGAACTCGATGCGGTGCGCCGGCGCCGCGAATTCCCGGTGCGCGTGACACAGCGCATGCAGGTGATTGCGCAGAACAACATCATCAGCGCGGCGCTGAAGGCCGGGGATCAGCCGGTGCCGTTGGCGCTGCGCTTGATCACGGCAATGCCCTGGCTGCAGGGCCTCACCGCACGTCTGGTCGCTATCGGGGTGCGGCCGGAGCACGTGCATTCGCCGGCCGCGGGCTGAACTGCGTGCCGCGCGACCGGAAGAGCGCCCGTGTTTTCAGACCATCACCGAATAGCCGCCGTCGACGGGGATCGCAGTGCCGGTGACGAAGTCCGACGCGGGCGATGCCAGGAACACAGCGATGCCTGCGAAGTCGTCGATCGCCCCCCAGCGTGCCGCCGGCGTGCGCGCAAGCACGCGCTCGTGCAGCCCGGCCACCTGCTGGCGTGCGCCTTTGGTCAGGTCGGTATCGATCCAGCCGGGCAGGATGGCGTTGACCTGGATGTTGTCGGGAGCCCAGGCGTTGGCGCAGGCGCGGGTGTACTGCACGATGCCGCCCTTGCTCGCGGCATAGGCCGCGGCGAAGCTCGCTCCGAAGATCGACATCATCGAGCCGATATTGATGATCTTGCCGTGGCCCGACGCCTTGAGCGCCGGATAGGCCGCCTTTGAGCACATGAACGCGCTGGTGAGGTTGGTGTCGATCACCTTGCTCCACTCCTCCAGTTCGAGCTCGTGCGGAGGCTTGCGGATGCTCATGCCGGCGTTGTTGACGAGAATGTCGATCCGGCCGAGCTCGCGAACGACCCGTTCGACCATGGCCGCGACGGCGGCCTTATCGGTCACGTCGGTTGCCACCGCGATCGCCTTGACGCCGCGCTTGCCGAGATCCTCGACGGCGGCCTTCGACTTCGCCTCGTTGCGGCCGACCACGGCAACCGCCGCGCCGGCGTCCGCCAGGCCGCGCGCCATGCCAAGCCCGATGCCGCCATTGCCGCCGGTGACGATGGCGACCCGGCCCGAGAGATCAAACTGTCCGTTTTTCATTGTTGTTGTCCGCTGAGGTTTGAACCGGGCGCGAGAGTGCCCGATCGTCACGGCGCTGACCAGATCGGCCACAGCCGGTCCGCCCTGCGCCGGCGGGCTTGCGCGTGGGGCGATTTCGATGACGTTCGGGCAACAAAAAAGCCCCGGACAATGCCGGGGCTTTTGCTCTGCTATCTCAGCAGGGATCAGTACGCAGCTCAGTACTTGGCAACAACCGGACCGGTCCAGTTGAAACGGTAGACCAGCGAGGTGCTGATGGTCTGGACAAGCGGCTTGAAGGTGATGTCGCGGCCGTTCGAGATGTTGGTGCCGTCGATCAGCTCCGAGATGTTCTTGTTGTCGTAGTAAGCGGCGCGATACTCGGTCTTCATGAACCAGCCCGGCGCGGTGATGCCGAAGATGTTCAGGTTGTTTTCGACGCCGCCGCCGACGAACCAGCCGCCGCGATCGAAGTCGTTGGTGTGCAGACCCGAGGGAAGCGCGCTCGCGGTGTTGAACAGCGTGGTGCCCTTCCAGTGCGAGCTGGAGTAACCGGCGTTGACGTAGGACAGGACGTTCGGCGCGATCAGATAGCCGAGGCGCGCACCAGCCGCCCAGCTGTAGTCGTTCTTGATGTTGCCGGCGACGAACGGACCCTGATCCTGGATGGTGCCCTTCAGGCTGCCGAACTGACCGTCGGCGAACACGCCGATGACCCAGCTGTTGGCGGTCTGCCAGTCGTAACCGGCACCGACGGTGCCGTACCAGCCATCGCCGCCCTGGCGCTGGTTGAAGCCGAGGATCGGCGCACCCGTGACGGTCGACTGGACGCCAGTGTCAGCATCCCAGACGCCGCCGCCGCCGCCGCCGAAGATGTAGAAGCCGGTCCAGCTCGGAGCGACCGGAACCGGGGCAGGAGCCTTGGTGTAGGGGCGGGCGGCCAGATCGGCAGCCGACGCCGATGCCGTCATCGCAGCAACCGCAGTCAGAGCGAGCAAAATCTTCTTCATATCCAAATCCTCGACTAGCGTTCGATCAGGTCGCTCAGGGGAGTGCGCTGGCACCGATTCCCGAAACTCATGGTCGGACTATACGTGGTTCCGCCGGAAATGCTGTTGCTGGTGAGACACATCCGGCTGAAAACGAAGCCACTGGGGCTCTCCGAACGGGCAAAATGGCAACGGCCGCCCCAATCTGGGGGCGGCCGGAAACTCATTTCAGATCAATCGGTTGGGCCTAGACGTCGAGCAGGTCGTCGCTGGCGAATTCGGCCTTGTCGGAAATGAAGGCAAAGCGGGCTTCGGCCTTGGTACCCATCAGCCGCTCGACCGAATCGGCGGTGCCCTCGCGATCGTCGGCCAGCAGCACCACGCGCAGCAGCGTGCGCTTGGCCGGATCCATCGTGGTTTCCTTCAGCTGCGCCGGCATCATCTCGCCGAGGCCTTTGAAGCGATTCACCTCGACCTTGGCGTTGGCGTTGAACTCGCTCTTCAGCAGCTCGTCCTTGTGCGCGTCGTCGCGGGCGTAGATCGACTTGGTGCCGTGCTTCAGCTTGTAGAGTGGCGGAACCGCCAGATAGAGATGCCCTTCGTCGATCAGCCGCGGCATCTGCCGGTAGAAGAAGGTGATCAGGAGCGATGCGATGTGCGCGCCGTCGACGTCGGCGTCGGTCATGATGATGATGCGCTGGTAGCGCAGATCCTCTTCGCGGTAATGCGCGAGCGTGCCGCAGCCGATCGCCTGCACGAGATCGGAGAGCTGCGCGTTGGCGGTCAGCTTGTCCTTGCCGGCAGAGGCGACGTTGAGGATCTTGCCGCGCAGCGGCAGCACGGCCTGCGTCTTGCGGTCGCGCGCCTGCTTGGCGCTGCCGCCGGCCGAGTCACCTTCGACGATGAAGAGCTCTGAGCCTTCGGTGCCGGCGTCGGAGCAATCGGCGAGCTTGCCGGGCAGGCGCAGTTTCTTGCCGGCGGTCTTGCGCGCAGTTTCTTTTTCCTGGCGGCGGCGCAGCCGCTCCTCGGCGCGATCGATCACGAAATCGAGCAGCCGGTTGGCCTGGTTCGGATTGCCCGACAGCCAGTGGTCGAACGGGTCCTTCATCGCCTGTTCGACGATGCGTTGCGCTTCGGCGGTGGCGAGGCGGTCCTTCGTTTGGCCCTGGAATTCAGGCTCGCGCACGAACACCGAGAGCATGACGGCCGCGCCCACCATCACGTCTTCCGAGGTGATGGACGCCGCACGCTTGCCCTGGCCCGCGCGTTCGGCGTGGTCCTTGAGGCCGCGCAACAATGCGCTGCGCAGGCCGGATTCATGCGTACCGCCATCGGGCGTCGGCACCGTGTTGGTGTAGGACGACAGGAAGCCGTCGGCATCGGCCGTCCAGGCCACGGCCCATTCGCAGGCGCCATGCGCGCCGCTGCGGCCGGATTTGCCGGAGAAGATATCCTGATGCACCAGCGTGTCGGCGTGGATCGCCGCGGCCAGATAATCCTTCAAGCCGCCGGGGAAGTGGAACTTGGCTTCCGCGGGGACGTCCTCGACGCCCTTCAACAGCTCCTGATCGCAGTGCCAGCGAATCTCGACGCCGCCGAACAGATAGGCCTTCGAGCGCGTCATCTTGAACAGACGTTGCGGCTTGAACGCCGCCTTGGCGCCGAAAATGTCGGTGTCCGGCTTGAAGCGGATCCGCGTGCCGCGGCGGTTGTTGACCTTGCCGAGGTCTTCGAGCTTGCCCTTGGGATGGCCGCGCTCGAAGGTCATGCGATGCAACTGCCCGCTGCGCGCAACCTCGACCTCGAGCCGCGAGGAGAGGGCGTTGACCACGGAGACGCCGACACCGTGCAGGCCGCCCGAGGTCTCGTAGACCTTGGAGTCGAACTTGCCGCCCGAGTGCAGCGTGCACATGATGACTTCGAGCGCCGACTTCTTCGGGAATTTCGGATGCGGGTCGACCGGAATGCCGCGGCCATTGTCGGTCACGGTCAGGAAGCCGTCGGCGGTCAGCTCCACGTCGATGAAGGTGGCGTGGCCCGCCAGCGCCTCATCCATGCAGTTGTCGATCACCTCGGCGAACAGGTGGTGCAGGGCCTTCTCGTCGGTGCCGCCGATATACATGCCGGGCCGCCGGCGGACCGGTTCCAGCCCTTCCAGCACCTCGATGTCAGCCGCCGTATAGCCGGCTTCGGCGCTTCCAGCGGATCGCGAAGCAGCCTTCGCCGGGGCGCGTCCCTTCGGTTCCGGGGCTCCGAACAGATCGTCGGCAGATTTACTTTTGGCGTTCGACTTCAATGATTTGGCCATGGTTCTTCAAGTGGCGCGCCGGTCACGGCGCGGCGAATCGGTTGCTCTGACTATGCCACGGATGGGCTGCCAATGGGGACGGCCGCACCCTGGAGCCCGGCCATCCCCATAGATAGGAGACCGCGATTACGCCCGCGAGGTGCGGAATACAACGACCGTGAACAGGGCCATGGCGGCGACCACCAGCAGTGACCCGACGATCGGCGCCGCCTCGAACGACGGTCCCTTCAGCAGCACGGCGGCCACGCCGGCCGGGAACAGGACGCCGCCGACGATATGCAGCCAGCCCTGGATTCTGGCGAGCAGCATGCTGCCCGCTTCCGGCACCAGCCGGTAGTAGAGGCCAAACAGGAACAGCAGCACGCCGCCGACCAGATTGAGATGCGCATGCGCCGGTCCCAACGTGAAGTCGTGCTGGATACCCATGGCGATGCCCGCGAGCATTCCGAACAGCAGAACGAGAACGCTCACGCACATCATCAGCGATCCGATCATCCAGTAATTCCTTTTTCTTGTGAGGGAGATGCCAACCTGGACCTCAAGGGCCTTACGGGAAATCACGCTCGATCCCCGCCTTTGTGACTTGATGTCACGCAATCGGCTGGCTTACCTGTTCTTAGGCTGCGTGCGGCTAGAAAGGTTCATTCGAGGTTCAACGGAGCGGGAAGGCACACGACGAGATGGAAGACCTTGCGCGGGCCCTGGCCGAATTCGTGCGGCACCACCAGGCCTGGGCCGCTCCGATCGTCATGTTGCTGGCGTTCGCTGAATCGCTCGCCTTCATTTCATTGCTGGTTCCGGCCTGGGGTGCGCTGGTCGCGATCGGCGCCCTGATCGGTGTCAGCGGGATCAGCTTCTGGCCGATCTGGATCGCGGGCGGCGTTGGTGCCGCGCTCGGCGACTGGGTCTCCTACTGGTTCGGCTATCGCTACAAGGAGCAGGTCGCGCAGATGTGGCCGCTGTCGCGCTACCCGGAGATCCTGCCGCGGGGCGAGGCCTTCGTGAAGAGCTGGGGCGTGCCCAGTATCTTCATCGGCCGCTTCTTTGGTCCACTGCGCGCCTCGGTGCCGCTTGCGGCCGGCATTTTCGAGATGTCGTACTGGCAATTCCAGATCGCCAATTTCGTCTCCGCGCTGGTCTGGTCGGCGGCACTGCTGCTGTTCGGCGACGTCATTGCCCATGCCATCGAGTTGGTGTGGCGGGTGGTGTAGCACCGTCAGTCCGCGACACCGGACGGGTGCCCACACGCGAAAAGAGAAACCTAAAAGTTTTTCTATCCCGGCGAGGCGACGGTAATCTCGCGGTGCTAGCTCAACAGCCGACGTTTCGGTCGTCGTCGGGCTTGCATCACCATGATCGCGCGCATCTGTCTCCTTTTCGCTTTACTGCTACTGACGCCGTTGAGCTTTGCCGCAGCCGATACATCGGCTTCAACGACTGCGGATCCGCACCGGGTCTGGATCGATCCGGGTTGGCGGCGGACGATCAGCCGCTATGCGATTACTTTCGACGAGCAGGGCCTGAGCACGACTATCTTCGATTTCGAAGCCCAGGCGCTCGAGAAGGGGGCCGAGGCGCTCGCTCGACGAACCTTCCGCTACAACAGCTATTTCTACGACTTGTCATCCAGCGAGCTTGCTACGTTGAAAGCCGACGGCCGGGTCATTGCGGTCGACGAACGCGCAATCCGAGACCAGCCGGCCTCGACGGATGGCTCCTCTCCCTATTTTGACGAGCAGCGGCAGCGGTTGGTTGCTTATCCGGACGTCGCTCCCGGCGACAAGGTCAAGGGGCGGTTGATCTACAAGGCGAAGAGAGCCGAGTTTCCCGGCGAATTTGCTGGCTACTGGAGTCAAATGGCGGATCAACCTCGCGAGGTGATGGAGCTCACGCTCGATGCGCCCGCGTCGAAGCCGTTGCATGTCGGGTTGCGCAATGTCGAACATGAAGAGGAGAGGAGAGGCGACAGGATCGTTCATCATGTTCTCTTCAGGCAAGAAACGCCGAGGCCGCGCGAGATGGACGCGGGGACATTCGACGATGCCCGGCGGTTCGAGGTCAGCACCTTCGCGGACTATGCAACTCTTGCGGCGGTGTTGAACGCCCGTAACGCGCCGATGGCGCAGCCTGACGAGAGTTTGGAAAAGCTCTCTGCCGAGATCGTCGGCGACGCCGCGGACGCCCGAAGCAAAGTTGAACGAATTCACAACTGGGTCGCGCGGAATATCCGGTACGTTGGGATCGGGCTCGAGGATGGTGGCTTGACGTCGCAACCCGCATCCGCAGTCCTCGCGGCGCGCTACGGTGACTGCAAGGCGCATGCGACGATCCTCAAGGCGTTGCTCGCGGTTCAGGGGATCGAAGCCAACCTTGTCGTGGTGAATGCCGGCCTGCAGTACACGCTGACGGAGGTCGCGACGCAGAATTTCGACCACGCGATTGTCTATGTTCCGGCAATCGACCGCTATCTCGACCCGACCTCTTCGCTGGTGGCGTTCGATTCCCTGCCGCCGAACCTCGGCGGCAAACCCGCGCTCAACATCGACAAGGGGACGATGGGCCGTATCCCGGTGACGGCACCGCAGCGCTTCGTGTTGGCAGCGGATACGGAATACACGCTGCATAGCGATGGTACACGTCAGGCGCGCTCGGTGTTGTCCGGCAATGGACTGGGAGCAAGTGTTGGACGATCCGTCGCACTAGGCCTTGACGCGGGGGACCGGCAGAACGGCGCCAGGAAGCTGATCGAGCAGGCGGGGCTGAGCGGCACGGGCGACTACAGCTTCCCGAATCCCCGCGACCTGTCCGACAGCTATGCGATCACCACGAACTTCCAGATCATCAAGCCCGTCGGCCTCAATCATCTCGAGCGGATCAGGATGCTGCCCCTGACTGACCCGCGCCCCTCGCTGCTGCTGCTCGCCACCAGCGGGCCAACCGACCGGGCCTTTCTGTGCCGCTCGCTGGAATATCGGGAGACCAGTTCGCTCACCGTGCCTGAGGGAACCAACTTCTACGAAAAGCCAGCGCCGGTCATCTATAGCAAGAGTTTCAGCGGCAGCACGGCATACGGCGCTGCGACGGGGCGGATCGAGGTCAACGCGACCGCCACGCTCAACGGCCGCACGATTCGCTCCAGCGCGTTGGTGCGGTTCAGCGTCGACGCTGCGGTCTGTCCGGCGGAATTTGCTGCGGCGATCAAGGCCGGCTTGGACAAGTTCGCGGAGTTCAAATACGGGCCGATCGGATTGACGCCGAAACCGGTACCGCTCGTTACGGAAATCAGCGCCGAGTTTACCGATGGCGTGAACGCGTATCAGGCGCAAAACTACGTGCGCGCGATGGCTCTGCTCCGACCGTATGCCGAGCATGGCAACGCCAAGGCTCAATCCTATGTGGGGTACATGTACGAAAGCGGCTACAGCGTCGAGCGCAACTACGCCGAGGCGATCCGTTGGTTTCTGATGGCCGCCGAGCAGGGCGATTCCTACAGCCAGGGGAAGCTGGGCTACGCACATGAGTACGGGCTTGGCACGGCGCGCGACGAGAAGGTCGCAGCCCAATGGTACGCCAAGGCAGCCGAGCAGGGCGATGTCTTCGGTCAGACCCACCTCGCGCGCCTCTATCGGGATGGCGCCGGTCTCGCCCAGGACTATCAGCAAGCTGCGACCTGGTTTTCGAAGGCTGCCGATCAGGGCTCGGCTTGGGCGCAGGGGAATCTCGCATTGCTCTACATCAAGGGCCGTGGCTTGCCGCTCGACCTATCCCGGGGCATCGCGCTGCTTCGGGTTGCCGCCGATCAGAACGACAGTGAGGCCCAGTACAATCTGGGATATGCCTATGAGAGCGGCACGGGTGTTCCGAAGGACATCCGGGAGGCCGCCAAGTGGTACAGCAGGGCGTCCGATCGCGGTAATGCGCTCGCCCGCACGCGCCTCGAGGGATTGCTGGGAGGCGGCGGAATTTTGGGCCACCTGCGCCAACTCTTCGGTCGTCTTTGAGCTCCTGATCTGCCTACGCCGACGACCGTGCGCCAGCGCATCCGACCCACGAGAGCCGTTTGCCGACCGTCGGCCTCGGAATAAGGCCGCGGCGCAGGGGTTAGCCCGGACGATCGCCAAGTCGCGCAACCGTCATCGCGCGGGCATCGAAAGGCTGATACAACCTCGCCTACAACTGCGAATTCACCGGGCGCCGCTTCACTAGGAGGACACCACATGGAATTGACCCGACGTCACGCTCTCGCGGGCGCTGCCGGCATTGCCGCTGCACCGTTGCTATCAGCCGTTCCTGCGGCCGCTGTGGCGGCGGTCGCCGACAAGCAGGCGCCGAGCTTCTATCGCTACAAGGTCGGCGACATCCTCGTCACCGTGGTGTCCGACGGCAAGAACGTCTTCAAGCTGGAAGACTCCTTCATCCCCAATGCGAAGCGGGACGACGTCAACGCGGCGCTGGAGAAGGCGTTCATGCCGCGCGACATGATGACGATCTGGTTCGCACCGCTGGTGCTCAACACCGGCGGCAAGCTGGTGGTGATCGACACCGGCAATGGCGCGCTGGCGAAGGCCAGCACGAAGGGCGCCAATGGCCTGTTCGCCGACAATTTCGTCGCCGCCGGCTTCGATCCCAAGAATGTCGACATGGTCGTGATCTCGCACTTCCACGGCGACCACGTGAACGGCCTCTTGACGGCCGAAGGCACGCCGGCATTCCCGAATGCCGAGGTGCTGGTGCCGGCGACCGAGTGGAAGTTCTGGATGGACGACGGCGAGATGAGCCGGGCACCGGCCGGCCGCATGCAGGGCCTGTTCAAGAACAACCGCAATATCTTCGAAGCCGGCCTGAAGAAGAAGGTCACGCCCTACGAGTGGGGCAAGGAGATCGCGCCGGGCCTGACCTCGGTCGAGACCGTCGGCCACACGCCGGGCCACACCTCCTACGTGCTGGCCTCGGGCCCGGACAAGGTCTTCATCCAGTCCGACGTCACCAACAATCCGAACCTGTTCGCGACCAACCCCGGCTGGCATGCGTTCTTCGACCAGGACGGCGACGTGGCGGAGAAGACCCGCCGGCGCATCTACGACATGGTGGTTGCCGAGCGGCTCCAGGTGCAGGGCTTCCACTATCCGTTCCCGGGCCTCGGCAATGTGGTGAAGGACGGCAGCGGCTATCGCGTCGTGCCGGCACCGTGGAATCCGGCGATCTGAACGGTTTTTCTTGACGTCAAGGAGGCGCGGCCTTATAGCCGCGCCCATGATCAACGCCGCGACCATCATCATTGCCCGCCGCCGCCGCATTATCGCGGTATGGGCGGTCGCTCGCGTTTAAGACTATCGCCTCTGCCGCCGGACCCGATCCCGCGGCGCTCTCCTGAAAAAGACACGCGGTTCGATCTGGCGGCTCCTTCGTCATGCAGGAGCATCAATCATGTATACGCCGCCGCCGTTCAAGCCTGACCGCGCCGCGAGCCTTGCCTTCGCGGAAGCGCGCGGTTTCGGCATGGCCTGCGCGTGGGACGGCGCCAAGCCGATCGCCTCCGCGCTGCCGTTCTATTTGACCTATGCCGCCGACGGGACGCCGCGGGCGCTGTTTCATGTTGCCCGTCACAATCCGCTGGTAAGGCTGGCGCGCGGGTCACCTTGGCTGCTGGCCGTTACCGGCGCCGACGCCTATGTTTCGCCGGACTGGTACGTGTCACCCGATCAGGTGCCGACCTGGCTCTATCAGGCGGTGCATCTGACCGGGCCGGTGCGGACGTTGTCGGATGACGAGCTTGCCGTTCAGATCGACGCACTGAGCGCCAAGTTCGAGGACCGGCTGCTGCCGAAAAAGCCGTGGGTGTCGGGCAAGATGACCGCCGCGAGGCTGGAAACCATGAGGAAGGCCATCGTGGGTCTCGAGATGATGGTGGAAGAGGTGGAGGGCAGCTTCAAGCTGAACCAGCACAAGTCTGAAACCGATCTCGCGGCGGTCGGCAACACGCTCGCTTTGCAGGCCGAAGCCGGTGCCCGAGACATCGCGGCCTTGATGCGCGAGGTGCGCCCGCAGGCTTTCGCGATGATACAGACCGAGATGACTACGCTTCCGAGGAGCGAGCAATGACGAAGAAGATCGGAATTTTGGGCGCGTCCGGCTACACCGGCGCCGACGCGGTGCGCCTGTTGGCGCGGCACCCGAATGCCGAAATCACCGCGCTTACCGCTAACACCCATGCCGGCAAGACGATGAGCGAGGTGTTTCCTCACTTCTTCATGCTCGACCTGCCAAAACTCGTGGAATGGGAAAAGGTCGACTGGACGCGGCTCGATGCCGTGTTCTGCGGACTGCCGCACGGGACGACCCAAGAGATCATTGCCGCGGTGCTGAAAGCCAATCCCAGAATCAAGATCCTCGATATGTCCGCGGATTTCCGGCTGCGCAACAAAGACAGCTATGCGCAATGGTACGGCCATGAGCACCGGGCGCTCGAATTGCAGGACGAGGCGGTCTATGGGCTGACCGAACTCTACCGGGAGGAGGTCACGGCCGCGCGGCTGGTAGCCTGTCCCGGCTGCTATCCGACGGCGGTGCTGCTGGCGCTTGTTCCGCTGGCGAAGGCAAAGCTGATTGACGTCGACGACATCATCATCGACGCAAAGTCGGGCGTCACCGGCGCCGGACGCGGACTGAAGCAGAACACGCTGTTCAGCGAGGCCGGCGAAGGGTTGTCGCCCTATTCGATCGGAAGCCATCGACACTCGGCGGAGATTGAGCAGGAGATTGGCGCGGCCGCTGGCTCGGCTGTGACGGTGAACTTCACCCCGCATCTCATTCCGATGGCGCGGGGTGAGTTCTGCACATCCTATGTCAAGCTCAACGGGGCTACGCCGGACGATTTGCGCGCCGAGCTGGAAAGGGCCTACGCCAACGAGCCGTTCGTATATGTGACGAAGAAGGGTGTGCTGCCACAGACGCAGAACGTGCGTGGTTCGAATTACGTTCAGATCGGCGTCGTCGCCGACCGGATCAAGAACCGCGCCATCGTGCTCTCGACGCTCGATAATCTTGTGAAGGGTTCGGCCGGACAGGCGATCCAGAACATGAACCTGATGTTCGGCTTGCCTGAAACCACCGGGCTGGAGCAGATCGCGCTGTTTCCATGAGCAGGGGTTGTTGTCGTGGGCGAGGGTGCGCTCAATCTAAGGATAACTGCCCGTCCCCGTTGGCGGCGCAGGCGCGGCCAGATGTGTTAAACGAAACGAACGAGCTCGAAAGGACCATGCCATGACCCTCACCGACACCAACCAGCCGAAAATCAGGAGCGGTGCGACCAAGGCCACCGTGTTCGTCGATGGCGCGTCCGGCACGACCGGCCTCGGCATCCAGGAGCGGCTGCTCTCGATCGGCGACGTCGCGGTGAAGCATATCGCCGAGGACAAGCGGAAGGACGCCGGTGCCAAGCGCGCGCTGATGGAGGAGGTGGATCTCGTGATCCTCTGCCTGCCTGACGAGGCCGCCAAGGAGACCGTGGCGTTGATCGACACGATGGGCAATGCCGCGCCGAAAGTGCTCGACGCCTCGACGGCCTATCGCGTTGCGCCCGACTGGGCCTACGGTTTTCCTGAGCTCGCGCCCGACCAGGCCGACAAGATCCGTAACGCGAAGAAGGTCTCCAATCCGGGTTGCTATCCGACCGGCGCGATCGCGCTGCTGCGGCCGATCGTCGATGCCGGCGTGCTGCCGGCGGATTATCCCGTCACCGTCAACGCGGTGAGCGGCTATTCGGGCGGCGGCAAGTCGATGATCGCCAGCTTCGAGGACGGCTCGGCACCGGCCTTCGAACTCTACGGCCTCGGCTTCGAGCACAAGCACGTGCCGGAGATGCAGCTCTATTCGCACCTGACGCGAAGGCCGATCTTCATCCCGTCGGTCGGCAACTACCGGCAGGGCATGCTGGTCTCGGTGCCGCTGCAACTCGACGCGCTGCCGGGCAAACCTGATGGTACCGATCTGCAAGCGGTTCTGGCGAAATGGTACGCCGGCAGCAAATATGTCTCGGTGATGCCGCTGCAGAACGAGGCCGCCAAGGGCGGGCGGCTCGAGCCGGAGGCGCTCAACGAGACCAACCAGCTCGAGCTCTACGTCTTCGCCAGCGACAAGCACCACCAGGCGGTGCTGGTCGCGCGGCTCGACAATCTGGGCAAGGGCGCCTCGGGTGCCGCGGTCCAGAACATGCGGCTGATGCTCGGGCTGGCCGACAGCTGACGGCCACGCGGATCGTGGACGACGCCACGCTGCAGTTCTATCGGCGCAATGCCGAGGCCTATGCCGGGTGGGCGAAAGCCCCGTCCACCCGGCTGATCGGCTTTCTGAAGCTGCTGCCGCCGGGCGGCGCGATCCTCGAACTCGGCTGCGGCGCCGGCAATCATGCCGCCGTCATGCTCGCCGAAGGCTTTGTGCTGCGTGCGACCGACGGGTCGCCCGAGATGGCCGAGATCGCGGCGGGCCGCATCAATCATCCCGTCGAGGCGATGCTGTTCCATGAGCTCGAGGACCGCGAAACCTATGACGGCGTCTGGGCCAGCGCCTGCCTGCTGCACGTGCCGCGCGACGAATTGGCCGGCATCATCGGCCGCATCCATCGGGCGCTGAAACCCGGTGGCGTTTTCTACGCGAGCTACAAGATCGGCCATGGCGATGGCCGCGACAGCATCGGCCGCTACTACAATTATCCTGCGGCAGACTGGCTCGCTGCGACCTACGCCGCCTTAGGGGCGTGGACGCAAGTCTCGTCCGACACCAGCGAGATCAAGAGTTTTGACGAGGCTCCCGCGACGATGCTGCATATCGTGGTGCGCAGAGCGGGTAGTTGATGCCACGCCGGCGCGGCTGTCGCCGCGACCGGCGGGAATATCTGGAATCAGAGGATCTTGAAGATCGCGAGCGCCAGCACCGCCTGGGCGAGGAAGCCGACCGTGAAGGCCACGCTGCGGAACACCGGCAGGCCCAGCGTGTACACGATCAGATGGGCGACGCGGGCCCAGAAATAGACGGCGCAGGCGAGCACGGTCCATTTGGTGGAATAGTCGGCCGCGTTGAGGATCAGGACCAGCGGCGCGAAGATCACGAGGTTCTCGACCGCGTTGTCATGGGCGAACATCAGCCGGTTGGCCCATTCCGCGTGCGGCTTGTCGCCACGCGAGGGATTGCCGATGACGCCGGAGAGGCCGCGCACCTGCCAGCGGTTGATGAGGTAAGGAATCCACAGCAGCCCGGTCAGGATCACCGTCAGCGACAGCCAGAACAGTTCGCGCGTCATCGTCTCCCCCTCACGTGAATTCGATTCCCGACCGTCGGGACCGTCTGTTTATAGCTGAGCGGAAGAGTTGGCGCTACGCGCGGACGCGGACATAGCTGCCCGGGGCGTCCTCGAGCACCTGCGTGCCGTTGGAGCCGACCATGCGCGCCGGGACCGTCTCCGGATCATGGCTTTCCAGCCAGCCGCGCCAGTCGGGCCACCACGAGCCCTTGTGCTCCTCGGCGCCCTTCAGCCAGTCGGCGAGCTTCATGTCCTTGATGTTGTCGTTGGTCCAGTACTGGTACTTCTTCGACGCGGGCGGATTGACCACGCCGGCGATATGGCCGGAGCCGGACAGCACATATCTCACCGGGCCGCCGAAGAACTGCGAACCGTAGAGCACCGATTCCGCCGGCGCGATGTGATCCTCGCGGGCGGCGAGGTTGTAGACCGGCACCTTCACCTTCGACAGATCGAGCAGCGTGTTGTCCAGCACCATGGTGCCGGTCGACAGCCGGTTCTCCAGATAGCAGTTGCGCAGGTAGTAGGAGTGGTTCGACGACGGCATCCGCGTCGCGTCCGAATTCCAGTGCAGCAGGTCGAACGAGGAGGGCGTCTGGCCCTTCAGATAATTGTTCACGACATACGACCAGATCAGGTCGTTCGAGCGCAGCATGTTGAAGGCCATCGCCATCTTGCTGCCCTCGAGCACGCCGGATTCCTGCATGTCGCGTTCGAGCGCCGAGATCTGGTCTTCGTCGACGAACACCAGGAGATCGCCGGCATGGGTGAAGTCGACCTGCGCGGCAAAGAACGTCGCCGATGTCACACGCTGGCGGCGCTTCTCGGCGAGATAGGCGAGCGTCGAGGCGAGCAGGGTGCCGCCGACGCAATAGCCGGCGGTGTGCACCTTCATCTCGCCGGTGACCTTCTCGATGACGTCCATCGCCGTCAGCGGGCCTTCGGTCATGTAGTCGGCCCAGGTCTTCTTGCCGAGCTCCCTGTCCGGATTGACCCAGGAGATCACGAACACCGTGATGCCCTGGTCGACGCACCATTTGATGTAGGATTTCTCGGGGCGCAGATCGAGGATGTAGAACTTGTTGATCCAGGGCGGCACGATCAGCAGCGGCGTGCGCAGCACGTTCTCGGTCGCCGGCGAATACTGGATCAGCTGCATCAGCTCGTTCTGGAAGATCACCTTGCCCGGCGTCGTCGCCATGTTGACGCCGACCTCGAGATTGCTCGAGTCGGACTGGCGGATCCGCAGCGTGCCGTGGCCGGCCTCGATATCCTCGGCCAGCATCTTCATGCCGCGCACCAGATTGTCGCCGTTGGTCTCGACGGTGGCGCGCAGCACCTCCGGATTGGTCAGCACGAAATTCGACGGCGCCAGCGCGTTGGTGATCTGCTGGACGTAGAATTCGGCCTTCTTGCGGGTGTGGGGATCGATCCCGTCGGCGTCATGGACCAGCTGCTGCGCCCATTTCGAGGTCAGCAAATAGAGCTGCAGGATGAAGTCGAAGAACTGGTTCGACTTCCATTCCGGATCCTGGAAGCGCTTGTCGCGCGGGGCCGGGGCGATCGCCGGCTTGGCATCGGCCTCGCCGGCCATGCGGCGCACCGCCGAGCCCCAGAGATCGAGATAGTCCTTGCCGAGCTGCATCTGCAGCGACGAGGCGCGCTCCTTGTCGGACAGCCAGTATTCGGCGATCACGCTGAAGGTCTTGATGACCTCACCGAGCTCATTCGGCGGCTTGTCGCGGACTTCTCCGGTCTGGCGCGGCTTGAGATAGGCTGCCAGCGCCTGGCCGCTGCTCTCCATCGCCCGCGCGATGTTCATGGCGAAGGCTTCGGCGTTAAATTTCGGGGCGGTCTGGGTGTCGGTACTAACGTTGCTCATCTGAGGTACAATATCGCGTCGTTTGGAGGGCGTCATCGCGCGGTGCGGCAACGCAAATCAGTCAAAATCCAGCATTTCGCTCTGTTGCGGTGCGAGAAAAAATCTTTGTTCCGTCATATTGAAGCCTCAGGGGTCGCTTTTGGTGTTCCCGCTTTAAGCGTTTCGGGCGACAATGGTTTGAAACGCTAAAGTCGAAATTAACGCAGCGGGGACGCTGCAAGGCTCGTACCAGTGCGACCCGTGTCGGCAACGTGCGACGTGCGCGCTAGCTTGTTGGGGACAATTCGGCGCATGCCGATCGATCGAATGAACAGGGGGCTCGCGGCCGCAGTGCTGCTCGCGTCGTTGGTGGCGCTGAGCGGGTGCTCGAGCACGATCGCCGATATGACGATGCCGGCCGATGCGCCGGCGCGCGAGAAGGACGCCGGCGGCTACCTGCCGGTCCATGATCTTCCGCCCGACCGCGCCGATCCGACGATCAAGCCGGCGGACCAGGCCAAGATCGAGCAGGAGCTGATTGCCGCGCGCGCGCGCCAGGCCTCGACGGCCGCCCAAAGCGGGAAGTAGCGCCCGACGAACGGCCGATCAGCGCTGGCGCCGCCCGGTGTCCGTGCTAAAAGAAACCCAGTTCAACCGCAGATCCGGCCGCAGCCCCCAGATCGTGCGCCTGAATTCGCTCTAAGTCATTGATTCAGTGCGATTTCTGTCAGAGGCCGAGCCGGCTTCCGCAAACTACGCCAAGGGGGTCGATTCTGGCATCGCGGTTGTCGGAGCAAGGGTCCCATGGAAGATTTTTACCGCATTCGCCGTCTGCCGCCTTATGTCTTTGAGAAGGTCAACCAGGCCAAGGCGGCCGCGCGCAACGCCGGGGCCGACATCATCGACATGGGCATGGGGAACCCGGACCTGCCGACCCCGCCGCATGTGATCGAGAAGCTCAAGGAGACGCTGGGCAAGCCGCGGACCGACCGCTACTCGGCCTCGCGCGGCATCAACGGCCTGCGCAAGGCCCAGGCCGCGTATTATGCGCGCCGCTTCGGCGTCAAGCTCAACCCCGACACCCAGGTGGTTGCGACGCTCGGCTCGAAGGAGGGGTTTGCCAACGTCGCGCAGGCGATCACGGCGCCCGGCGACGTCGTGCTGTGCCCCAATCCGAGCTACCCGATCCATGCCTTCGGCTTCCTGATGGCGGGCGGCGTGATCCGCTCGGTGCCCTCGGAGCCGACGCCGCAGTTCTTCGAGGCGGTCGAACGGGCGATCATCCATTCGATCCCGAAGCCGATCGCACTGATCGTCTGCTATCCGTCGAACCCGACCGCCTATGTCGCGGACCTCGACTTCTACAGGGACCTCGTCGCGTTCGCGAAGAAGCACGACATCTTCATCCTGTCCGATCTCGCCTACGCCGAGGTTTATTTCGACGAAAACAATCCGCCGCCATCGGTGCTGCAGGTGCCCGGCGCGATCGACGTCACTGTCGAGTTCACCTCGATGTCGAAGACGTTCTCGATGGCCGGCTGGCGCATGGGCTTTGCGGTCGGCAATGAGCGGATCATCGCGGCGCTGGCGCGGGTCAAATCCTATCTCGATTACGGCGCGTTCACGCCGGTCCAGGTGGCGGCGACCGCGGCGCTGAACGGTCCCGACGACTGCATCCGCGAGATGCGCGACACGTACCGCAAGCGCCGCGATGCGCTGGTCGAGTCATTCGGCCGCGCCGGCTGGGACATTCCGCCGCCGCAAGCCTCGATGTTCGCCTGGGCGCCGCTGCCCAAGGCGTTCGAGGCGGTCGGCAGCATGCAGTTCGCGACCCTGATGGTGGAGAAATCCGGCGTCGTGGTGTCGCCGGGCGTGGCGTTCGGCGAGCATGGCGAGGGCTATGTCCGCATTGCGATGGTGGAGAACGAGCAGCGCATCCGGCAGGCCGCGCGCGGTGTGCGCCGCTTCCTTGAAAGCGGCATCGAAACGTTGCACAACGTCGTTCCTCTCGCCAACCGACGCTAATCCTTCCAGGTTGCTTAATCTCCAGGTCCCTTAAATCCATGGTCGCACCCCTGAACGTGGGCATAGCGGGGCTCGGCACCGTCGGTGCCGATGTCGTCCGCCTCATCGAAACGCAAGGACGGGCGCTGGCCGAGCGCAGCGGCCGCGGCGTTCGCGTCGTCGCAGTCACGGCGCGCTCGAAAGCCAAGAAGCGTAGCCTCGACCTGCGCGGCATCGCCTGGGCGAAGAGCCCCGAGGCGCTTGCCGAGGATCCCAACGTCGACTGCTTCGTCGAATTGATGGGCGGCGCCGGAGATCCCGCGCTGTCCGCGATCGAGACCGCGCTGAAGGCCGGCAAGTCGGTCGTCACCGCCAACAAGGCGCTGATCGCCAAGCATGGACTGCGTCTCGCCGCGGCTGCCGAGAAGCACGGCGGCGCGCTGAATTTCGAGGCGGCGGTCGGTGCGGCGATCCCGGTCATCAAAACGCTGCGCGAGGGCCTCGCGGGCACCAGCGTCAACCGCGTCTACGGCATCCTCAACGGCACCTGCAATTACATCCTGACCCGGATGGAGCAGGAGGGCCTGTCGTTCGAGGAGTGTCTGAAGGACGCCCAGCGTCTCGGCTATGCCGAAGCCAACCCGTCGTTCGACGTCGATGGTCACGACACCGCGCAGAAGCTCGCGATCCTGGCCAGCCTCGCGTTCGGAACCAAGGTCGCGGAAAGCGCGGTTTATGTCGAAGGCATCTCCTCGATCACGCCGGAAGATCTCAAGGCCGCCGCGGAACTCGGTTACCGGGTCAAGCTGCTCGGCGTTGCGGTGCGCACGGCAAAGGGCATTGAGCAGCGCGTGCATCCGACCATGGTGCCGAAATCATCCTCGATCGCGCAGGTGATGGGCGTCACCAATGCGGTCGCGATCGACGGCGAGGGGATTCCGCCGATCACGCTGGTGGGGCCGGGCGCCGGCGGCGGCGCGACGGCCTCGGCCGTGGTCGCCGACATCGCCGACGTCGCCCGCGGCATCCGTGCCAAGCCGTTCGGACGGCCGGTGGAGCGGTTGCGCGACACCACCAAGGCGCCGATGGAACGCCATGAGGGTGGCTATTATATCCGCCTGATGGCGCGCGATCTTGCAGGCACTGCCGCAACAATCGCCACCCGGCTGGCGGAACAGAAGATATCTCTGGAATCCATCGTGCAACGGCACCCGGATGGCGTCGATGTGAACGGTGCGGCCAAAAAACCTTCACCGGTCCCGGTCATTCTGATTACCTATGCGACCAGCGAGGATGCCGTGCATCGTGCGCTGGCCGCAGTGCAGCGCGATAAGGTCATCAGCGGCCGGCCGCAGGTGATCCGGATCGAGAAAAACTAGCGCATGGCCTGAACGGGTCGGGCGTGAGACGATTGATGCGGGCAGGCTGGCCTGTCCCAGAGGCTTAAGGAGTACGCCGATGTCGACCCATATTTCCGTTCCGCCGCAGATGCTGCTCGAGCGCATCCTGACGCTCGAAATCGTGCGCGTGACGGAGCGCGCTGCGGTGTCGGCCGCGCGGCTGCGCGGCCACGGCCAGGAGAAGGCCGCCGACAAGGCTGCGGTCGACGCGATGCGGCGCGAGCTCAACAAGCTGCCGATCGAGGGGACGGTCGTAATCGGCGAGGGCGAGCGCGACGAGGCGCCGATGCTGTTCATCGGTGAGAAGGTCGGCCTCAATGCCGGCCCCAAGGTCGACATCGCAGTCGACCCGCTCGAGGGCACCACGTTGTGCGCCAAGAACATGCCGGGCTCGATCGCCACGATGGCGATGGCCGATGGCGGCACGCTGCTGCACGCGCCCGACGTCTACATGCAGAAGATCGCGATCGGCCCGGGCTACGCCAAGAATGTGATCGAGCTCGACGCGCCGCCGGCCGACAATGTCCGCCGGCTCGCCAAGGCCAAGGGCGTCGACCCGACCGCCATCAACGTGCTGGTGCTCGATCGTCCGCGCCATGCCGACATCATCAACAGCGTGCGTTCAACCGGCGCTGCCGTGCAACTGATCACCGACGGCGACGTCGCCGGCGTCATTCACTGCGCCAAGCCCGATGAGACCGGTGTCGACATGTATATCGGCACCGGCGGTGCGCCCGAGGGCGTGCTCGCGGCGGTCGCGCTGCGCTGCATCGGCGGCCAGATGCAGTGCCGCCTGATCCTCGACACCGAGGAGAAGCGCGAGCGCGCGCACAAGATGGGCGTCACCGATCCGAAGATGATCTACGGCATCGAGGACATGGCCAAGGGCGACTGCCTGTTCGCCGCCACCGGCGTCACCACCGGCTCGCTGCTGACCGGCGTGAAGTTCAAGAAGGACGTGATCGAGACCGAGACGGTCGTGATGCGCTCGGTCACCGGCACCGTGCGCTACATCAAGGCCGAGCATCGGCAGCTCGAGAAATTCCACCTGGACTGAGGACGAGCCTACAACAACCGTCATTCCGGGGCGCGCGAAGCGCGAACCCGGAATCTCGAGGTTCCGGGTTCGATGCTTCGCATCGCCCCGGAACGACGGACCAAAAACAACAACAAGGGAGACGCGCATGTCCGATCTGTCCGGGGTCAAGGCGCTGGTGTTCGACGTGTTCGGGACCGTGGTCGACTGGCGCACCAGCCTGATCAACGACTTCACCAGATGGGGCGAGACGCGCGGTATCAAGGCCGATTGGACCGCGCTGGTCGACGGCTGGCGCGCGGTCTATGCGGCCTCGATGGACGAGGTGCGCAAGAACCCGCAGAACGGCTACGTCATCCTCGACGTCTTGCACCGCCGCTCGCTGGAAAAACTCGTCGCGCAATTCGACATCAAGGGGCTGACCGAGGCGGATCTGCAGCATCTGACGCTGGGCTGGCATCGCCTGCACGCGTGGCCCGACAGCGTCGCCGATCTGGCCCGGCTGAAGACCAAATACATCATCTCGCCGCTCTCCAACGGCAACGTCGCGCTGCTCACCAACATGGCGAAGTTCGCAGGCCTCCCCTGGGACCTCGTGATGTCGGCCGAACTGTTCGAGCACTACAAGCCCGATCCGGAGACCTATCTCGGCGCCGCGAAGCTGCTCTGCCTGCCGCCGGAGCAGGTGATGATGGTCGCCGCGCACAATTACGACCTGAAGCACGCGCAGAAGCTCGGCCTGAAGACCGCCTTCGTGGCGCGTCCGACCGAATACGGTCCGCTGCAAAAGTACGATTTCGAGGCCACCGGCGAGTGGGACATCGTGGCCAAGGATTTCGGGGAAATCGCCAGCCGAATGGGCTGCTAGAACTGGTCCACAAATCATCGAAGCGTTACGATTCCTGCCTGATTGGGAAGGGCTCATGACGCTGCACGCATCCGCACTGCCCGTCGAGGCGCCACAGGCGTTCCTCGGCGTGACGCGGTCGCTGACCGGAAAACTCTGGCGCGACCGGCTGGATGCGCGCGGGGCGGCGCGGGCGCTCGCGATCGTGCAGCGCTATCAATTGCCGGAAATGCTGGCGCGCGTGCTGGCGGGGCGCGACGTCGGGATCGACGAGGTTCCCGACTTCCTCGACCCGACCATCCGCAAGCTGATGCCGGATCCTCACACGGTCACCGAGATGGAGCACGCGGCCAAGCGCATCGCGGATGCCGCGGTGCGCGGCGAGAAGGTTGCGATCTTCGGCGACTACGACGTCGACGGTGCGACCTCGGCCGCGCTGCTGACCTGGCATCTGCGCCATTGCGGGCTGGACCCGCTGATCCACATTCCCGACCGCATTTTCGAAGGCTACGGGCCGAACGTCGACGCCGTGCGTGCGCTGGCGGCGAAGGGCGCGACGCTGCTGGTCACGGTCGATTGCGGCACCACCAGCATCGAGCCGCTGGCGGAAGCCAGGAAGCTCGGCATGTCGGTCGTCGTGATCGATCATCACCAGACCGGCGATGTGTTGCCCGAGGTCGACGCACTGGTTAATCCGAACCGGCCCGACGATCTCTCGGGGCTCGGCCATCTTGCAGCGGTCGGCCTCGTGCTGGTGACCTTGGTCGCGGTGAATCGCGAACTGCGCCAGCGCGGCTTCTGGACCGGCGAGATGCCGGAGCCGGACCTGCTCAGCGTGCTGCATCACGTCGCGCTCGGCACCGTCGCCGACGTCGCGCCGCTGATCGGACTCAACCGGGCCTTCGTCGCCAAGGGCCTGATCGCGATGCGCCGCCGCGATCATGTCGGCCACACCGCGTTGATGGACGTGGCGCGGCTGAACGGCCCGCCGGAGGCCTGGCATCTCGGCTTCATGCTGGGACCGCGCATCAATGCCGGCGGCCGGATCGGGCGCGCCGATCTCGGCGTGCGGCTATTGCTCGAAGGCGATATCTCCGAAGCCGCGCGGATCGCGGCCGAGCTCGATCGCCTCAATGCCGAGCGGCGCGTGATCGAGCAGGCGGCCGAGGCGCAGGCCGAGGCCGAGGCGCTGGCCTCGCTCGGGCTCGAGGACAAGGGCGCTGTCATCGTCACCGCGACGGAAGGCTGGCATCCCGGCGTGGTCGGGCTGGTGGCGGCGCGGCTGAAGGAGAAGTTCGCGCGTCCCGCGTTTGCGATCGCGCTGGAGCCCGGCGGCATCGGCACCGGATCGGGCCGCTCGATCGGCGGCGTCGATCTCGGCAAGGCGGTGCGGCAGGCGGTGCACGACGGCCTTTTGATGAAGGGCGGCGGGCACGCGATGGCGGCCGGGGTCACGCTGCGCAAGGAGAAGCTCGCCGAATTCCGCGCCTACATGGAGAGCGCGCTGGCGGCCGACGTCGCCAATTCGCGGCACGAGAACGAGCTGTTCATCGACGGCGCCGTGACCGCGCGCGCGGTGACGCCGGAGTTCGCTGCGACGCTCAATCGCGCGGGCCCGTTCGGCAGCGCCAATCCGGAACCGGTGATCGCGCTGCCGTCGCATCAACTGGTCTATGCCGACGAGGTCGGGCAGGCGCATCTGCGGCTGCGCTTCAAGTCAGGCGACGGCTCGATCGTCAACGGTATCGCGTTCCGTTCCGTCGGACAGAAGCTCGGCAGCGCCTTGACGCAAAATCGCGGCCAGCAATTGCACGTGGCGGGCTCTCTTGCGGTCGACCGTTGGCAAGGCACCGAACGTGTGCAATTCCGTGTCCTCGACGTCGCGGTGCCGGATCAGGGCCCGACGGTGATCCGATAAGAAACGTTGGGAGAGGACATGGCAGGACAGGTTGAAGGCAAGGTCGCGCTGGTGACCGGCGGCGCATCAGGCATTGGCGAGGCCATCGTTGAATTGCTCGCGCAGGAAGGCGCGACCGTTATTGCGACCGATATCGATGAGTTGAGGGGACCCGAGCTCGCCGCGCGGCTGAAGAAGGCTGGTCGCGACGTGGTCTTTCTGCCGCAGGATGTTACCAGCGAGGAGCGCTGGATCGAGGTTGTCGCTGATATCGGCAAGCGCTATGGCCGCCTGGATATCATGGTCTCGAACGCCGGTATCGGCATTGGGGCGCCTTCGATTGTCGAGATGTCGCTCGCGGACTGGCGCCGCCAAACCGCCATCAATATCGACGGCGTATTCCTGTCGGTGAAGCACTCGCTGCCGCTGATGCGTAAAACTGGCGGCGGCTCCATCATCATGATGTCGTCGCTGGCCGGCCTGCGCGGCGCGGCGACCCTTTCCGGCTACAGCGCCACGAAGGGCGCGGTCCGCTTGTTCGCCAAGTCGATCGCGATGGAATGCGCGCAGATCGGCGACGGCATCCGCGTCAACTCGGTGCATCCCGGCATCATCGACACGCCGATCTGGGGCAAGATCCCGACTGGCGCGACCGGTGCCGGCCAGAACGCGCCGATCGATCCGGAGGAGCGGGCAAGGTTCGCGACGCCGCTCGGACGCGCCGGCCAGGCCATCGAGATCGCCCAGGGCGTGCTCTATCTCGCTTCCGACGCGTCACGTTACGTCACGGGCAGCGAGCTCGTGATCGACGGCGGCATGAATGCCGGCGGCGTCGTGCGGCAGCCTGCGAAATAGTCTCCGTCATTGCGAGGAGCGAAGCGACGAAGCAATCCATAGTCCCGCATATGCGGAGGGATGGATTGCTTCGCTGCGCTCGCAATGACGGTGAGCGGTCAATGCGGCAGCCTGCGAGCAGATAGGAGCGAACTGTCGTAGCCCGCATGAGCGGAGCGACATGCGGGATGACCGCCCCGGGTATCGCTTTCGCTCACCCGGGCTACGCAGATCGCATGATGGCTAGCCGCCTTGCCGTAACCGCGCCAGAACCTTGAGCCCGCCGTAACCGTCGGCGGGCAACAGGCCCATCTTGATTTGAAAATCCTTGATCGCCTTCATGGTGTCGTTGCCGACGCGGCCGTCGGTGCCGCCGGTGTCGAAGCCGGCCTTGGTCAGCCGCGTCTGCATCTCCTGCACCTCGGCGAGCGTCAGCGCGCGCTCCGAGCCCGGGAAGGGCTGGATGAAGGGCGGCCCGCCGAGGCAGCGATCGCCGAGATGGCAGATCGCCAGCGCGTAGTTCATCGACGGGTTATAGCTCTTCACCGAATTGAAGTTCGGACCGAGCAGGAAGGCCGGGCCACCCGCGACCGGGATCCACAGCTGCGCTGATGCGTTCGGCTGCGGAAACGGCTGGCCGTCGGCTCTGACGACGCCGGCGCTGGCCCAGGCCGCATAGGTGCGGCTGCCGCCGGCGCCGCCGCCGGGCGCGCGGACCTCGTAGCCCCAATGCTCGCCGCGGTGCCACTTGCCGCGGTTGACGAGATATTTCGCGGTCGAGCCCAGCGCGTCGTCGGGCCGGCCGAACGGCGAGACCTTGCCGTCGCCGTCATAGTCGAAGCCGACATTGAGCCAGACTTCCGGCATCCACTGCGAATGACCCATCGCGCCGGCCCAGGAGCCGTTCATCTCCTGGGGCGTGCTCCAGCCGCGCTGCACGATCTTCATCGCGTTGATCAGCTCGGTCTCCCAATAGGCCTTGCGGCGCGGCTCGTTCCAGGCGAGCGCCGCCAACGAGGGAAACACCGGCGTCATGTGGTTCTGCTGCACCAGCGGATCGCCATAGGCGGACTCGACGCCCCACAGCGCGAGCAGCGTGCCGCGCTCGACGCCGAAGTCGCGTTCGATCCGGCCGAACAGCGCCTCGTTCTTCTTCAGCGCCTCCTTGCCGTGAATGACCCGCCAGTCGGAGACGCGGCGATTGATGTACTGCCAGATCTGCTCATGGAATTCAGGTTGGTTGCGCATCTGCCTGAACACGCTCATGTCGGGCTCGATCCGCCCCATGCAGCGATTCCAGGTCGCCTCCGAAATGCCTTTTGCGAGCGCGCGGGCGCGAAAATTGTCGCGCCACTGGTCGAAGCCCGGAGGGGCGGCGGCGAGCGCGCCGAGCGGATTGACGAGCACCACGCCGGCCGCGAGCCCGGCCTTCAGGACGGCGCGGCGGGCAGGGGACTTCGGAGAATCAGGCTGTTTCATCGGGCCAGTGTAGCGGCGCCGATCGGATGAGCCAAAAGCCACGCCGCCGCAGGAGCGATAGTTTTGAGCATGACCTCATCGGAAAATCGGTTCCCATTTTTCCGGGTCATGCTCTAGCTATCCTGCAAATCTATGGCGATTTTTGACAGCCACCGGCGCACCACCTGTTCCGACCTGGCATCGAGGCCGGCGGCGAGCCGGCGTTCCTGGGCCTGGGCGATCTGCCGGCATTTCTCCAGCAGTGTGGTTCCATGGCTGGTCAGGGTCCATTGCAACACGCGGCCGTGGACCGGGTGCGGCGTCTTGCCGATTGCCCCGTCGCGCTCGAGGTTGCGGATGATCACGCTCACGGTCTGCGGGGTCAGCAGCGCGACGCGAGCCAGATCGGCGCCGGAGAGCCCCGGATAGGCTTTCAGCATCGTCAGCACGACGAATTGCGGCGAGGTGACGCCGAGCCGCCCCAGCCGGCGCTCCATCGACAGCCGCGAGGCCGCGTGGGCCTGACGCAGCAGATAGGCGAGATAGCCCTGCTGGCCGCGCTTGCCTTCGCCCGGCGCCGGAACGGAAGGGGCGAGCAGGACGTCGCCAGTGCTCGATCCCGTGTTCGCTGCGGCCCTTCGGCCGGCGGCTTTTCCGACCGGATGCCGCTCGGCGGCGCCGGATTTGCCTCGTTTCTGCATTGCCGCCATGTCGCCTGCTGTCGCCTTTGCCGATGTCCGCATCTTGCCGATGATATCAGAGCTCTGATAATATCTCAGTACACTGATAACATGAGGCCAGGCCAATGTCACATGCCCGCAAGGAATACACCGACTTCGAGAAGCTCGCGCCCGACGTCTTCGCCGCGGTGCGCGCGCTCGGCCAGTTCGCGGCGAAGGCCGGCCTCGACAAGCAGCTGCTCGAACTGGTCAAGCTGCGCGCCTCGCAGATCAACGGCTGTGCGTTCTGCGTGCAGTATCACATCCTGCAGGGCGAGAGCCTCGGCGTGCCCGCCGACAAGCTGAACCTCGTCGTGGTGTGGCGCGAGGCGCCGCAGTTCACGCCGCGCGAGCGCGCCGCGCTGGCCTGGACCGAAGCGTTGACGACCTTGCCGAACGGCGTCAGCGACGAGATCTATGCGCAGGCCACCGCCGAATTTTCCGAGCAGGAGCTGACTTACCTGACCTCGGCGATCGCATCGATCAATGTCTGGAACCGGTTCGGCGCGGCCTATCGCTGGACGCCGCCGCCGCGCCGGCAGCGTGCGGACGCAGCGGCTTCGTAACGTCGGAGACGGATCAAACGGCAACTGACAGGGAGAAAACAATGACCTCGATGGCAATGACTCCATCCCTTCCATTCGCGCGGCCGCCGCGGCCGGTCGCGCTGGCGGTGATCGCGGGACTGGCCTCCACCTTCGTGATCGGCAAGGCAGTGCCGACCCCGATGGACGCGATCTCCTCTGTCATCGCGCCACTGTGCGCCAGCGCCAATGCGGCGTCGCCGCTCGACAAGGTCGAGGTCATCACCTCGCACGCGCTGCCCAATGTGGCGGGCAAGCGTGTCACGGTGGTGCGCGTATTCTACGGTCCCGGCGGCTTCACGCCGCCGCACCGCCATTCCGGTTCTGTGACGGCCTACATCACCAAGGGAGAAATCCGCTCCCAGCTCGGCGGCGGGCCGGTCGAGACCTTCAAGGTCGGCCAGTCCTTCTTCGAGCCGCCGGGCTCGACCCACATGGTCTCGGCCAATGCGAGCACCACGGAGCCGGCGGAGCTGATCGCGGTGTTCGTGGCGGACGAGGGCGCGCAGCTGACCACGATGCTCGAATAGCGATCGGTTGGGCGCTCGTTCTGCTAGACGTGCGCACTGGACCAGTTCGGTGCCCAGTTCGCGTGAAACTGGACCTTGCGCGCAACGGGCCGTGTCGATTGATTGCACGACACGTTGCGGCGACGGTTGCCGACGAGGGACAAATCGATGATCAGCCTGAAGGGGCTCTCTGCCTTCCCGATAACGCCTTCGAACCGGGATGGGCGGGTCGATGCGGGTGCGCTCCGCGCCTTGCTCGACCCCTTGATTGCGGCGAAGGTGGATTCGGTCGGGCTGCTCGGAAGTACCGGCTCATATCCGTATTTCAGCCGCGATGAGCGGCGGCGCGCCGTGCAGGCGGCCACCGCACTGGCAGACGGCAACACACCAATACTGGTTGGCATCGGCGCACTGCGCACCGACGAATGCGGTGCGTTTGGCCCAGGATGCGCGTGATGCCGGCGCGACGGCAGGCCTGCTGGCGGCGGTTTCCTATACGCCGCTGACCGATGACGAGGTCTTTGAGCACTTCCAAGTCGTGGCCCGCGAGAGCGGGTTGCCGATCTGCATCTATGACAATCCCGGAACGACCCACTTTCAATTCACGCCGGCTCTCATCGGCCGTCTGAGCCGGGTCGAGGGAATCGTCGCGGTGAAAAGTCCGGCGCTGGATGCTTCGACCGTGGCGGGCCATCTCAGGGAATTGCGGGCTGTGGTTCCGGACGGCGTTGCGTTGGGTTACAGCGCCGACTGGAATTGCACCGAGGCGCTGCTGGCGGGCGGAGATACCTGGTACAGCGTTGTCGCAGGAATCTTCCCGAAGGTCTGCGTGGACATCGTTCGCGCCGCGACGAGCGGCGATGCGGCCCGGGCGCGAGAGCTCAACGCGCGTCTGCAGCCGATTTGGGATCTGTTCAGGACATATTCCAGTCTGCGTGTTGTCTACGCACTTGCCAATCTCAGAGGGGCCTGCACGGCTGAGCCTCCACGTCCGATATTGCCGCTGCCCGCGGACGCTCAGAGGCGGGTCAGGGAGACGTTGGCTGCGATGGAGATCGACTGATCGCAACCACGGCGGAGGGCGCTAGATGCCGGCGCGCGCCAGCGGGTCGCGGCCGAACCGGTTGTCGCCTTTCGATCCCGGCAGCACGCTCAGCGTTGCGACCAGCGCCAGATAGGGGATCCAGTATTTGACGTGCAGCGCGGCGGCGAGGTGGGGAACGGCGAGGATCGTCAGCGCCCACCAGCCCGAGACGTTGAGGTCGTGCAGCCGCTTCACCAGGATCGCGGCGAACGGCCACAATGACAGCATGAGCAGCAAGCGCAGGACGGACAGGTCGTCGGCGGGCGGGCTGCTGTCGTAATACCGTGGGCCGGGGTCGAGCCTTGCGCCGATGCGAATGACGAGCATGTCGACCAGCACGAGGCCGAAAAACCCCAGGCCGAATTCCTGACGACTGATGCGGCCTTTCACCGACAGAAAGAACCAGCTGAAGGTCGAGAGCATGCTTGGTTGTGGTCCAGCCTGAATGGGCATCTGATACAGACTTGAGTCCGACGGTCAAAGCGGGACAGGTTCCCGCGGTTTGCTGCTTCCATCATGATCATTCAAGCTGGCAATTGTCGCCGTGACATGGCGCGCATCGATGCGATTCCGAATGGAACCTGCGGTGGGTGTTTGCACAATTTCGGAATAATGGAATAATGCCGCTGATTTGCCCGACGTGTCAAGTTGTCGTGTCGAACGACGGCAGCCGCCGGCTACTTTGCATGGGGTTGTTTTCGATATTTTGGCAGTGCGCCCCGAACCGGTGTCCCCTTCGCTCGACAACACCCTAATTGCCGCCGCCCTCCTGGGTGTCGATGCGATGCACGACGTCGTCGGGCAGGGCATGGGCCACGGCGGCTGCAAGCCCGGGCTCCGGTCCGATCTCGCGGCCGCGGCCGCGGATCAGCCGCTCATAGGCCGACACCAGCGTGGTGTAGGGATTGACCCACAGCCAGCCGTCGCGCGTGAACAACTGGACGTCGAAATGCAGATGCCGCGATGTGCCGTTGGGGTGGTCGAGATAGTTCGAGACCACGCCGATCTTCTCGCCCTCGCTGACGCGGCGTCCGTTGAGCAGGCCGTCGGCATCCATCACCGACGGGTTCATGTGCATGTAGCGGAAGCGGACATGCTCGGTGCGGGTGTTGACCTGCAACGTCGCGGCCTGCTGCTGCGCCGAGCGGATCACGATACTGTCGCGCACCGCAACGACCGCCTGCTGCTTGGGGTCGCAACCATCCTTGCTGTCGACAGGACATGCGCCGGGGCGGATGTCCTGGCCCTGATGGCCGTAGCCGCTGGCGCATTGGCCGACCTCGAAGCTGCGCGCCTCGCAGAAATTGTCTTGCCAGGGATACGTGTCGATGGCCGCGCCGGGCTTGCGCTTGGCGAAGGATTGCGAGTGGGCGAAGGCCGGCGCCTTCTCGAGCGGAAAGCGGATCTGCGAATAGACGGTGAAGTCGGCGTGGCCGCCTTGTTGCCTGCGGCCGCCGCTGCCCGCGACGATGTCGCCGCTCGGGTGGTATGTGAAGTCGGCGGATTGCGCGGCTGGTCGCTCGGCGATGTCGGAGGCGACGTCGCTGCGCGGCCGTAACGGTTGGCCGCCGGCGATGCGCAGGGCCTTCAGAAACCGCTCGGCGACCGGATAGGCCTCGCGGCAGGCCAGCCGCTTCGGCCGCGGCGCGCTGTCGAGGCACTGGATCGAGACGACATAGGGAATCCCGAAGCGAGTGAAGGCGTAGCGGACATAGCCCTCGCGAATGAAGCGGCGCAGGTCCGGAAGCTGCGCGGCCAGCGTCCTGACCGGCTCGCCCTTGCCGCCGAGCCGGTCGGCGAGGTCGTAGACGAGGATCGAGCCGGAAATCTGCACCTCGACCGGCTTTGCAAATGTCCGCGGCGGCAGGCCGTCGCCGGCGCCGGGGTCGAGCGAGAACACGGCATCGTAGCCCGATGCACCGGCATGGAAGAAATCGACCGCGCGGAAGTCGGCCTGGTAGCGCGCGATCGACAGGCTGTCCGGCGCACCGTTTTGCCGCGCTTCGAGATAGCTTGCGGGGTCGAGCGGCAGCAGCACCGGGATCGGGCTCTGCGCAATGCCGGGAAACAGCGGCGCTGTCACCGCGTTCAACTGCACCAGCGCAGGCGTCGCCCGCGGATCGGTGGCGGGCACGCGGCGCTGGCCTGCGAAAGTGAAGCCGGCGGCGATGGCCGGGCGGCTGCCGATCTCCTGCCGCAGCTGGTCGAGCACGGCGCGCCATTCGACCCGCATGGCCGAGATCGATGGCGTTCGGAATTCGTCGGCATGGGCGCCGGGAAGAGGCGAGAGCAGGGCTGCCAGCCAGCAACTGACGAAGCTGACCACCTTCCTGTTCACTGCACACCCCGGGCTCATGTCTGATCGCCCGAGAGACTAAAGCAAGTTCCGGAAAAGTGTGTAGCGGTTTTCGGTAAAGTTGACGCTTAACCAACAAGTTGAGGCGCGGTGACGATTCATTTCAAATCCCACCGCGCCTCAAGCGCTCAGTCCTTGGCGCGTTCGACGTAGGAACCGTCTTCGGTCATGACCACGATGCGCGTGCCCGTGGTGATGTGCGGCGGCACGCCGGTGCGCAGGCCGTTGGACAGCATGGCCGGCTTGTAGGACGAGGAGGCGGTCTGGCCCTTGGTCACGGGCTCGGTCTCGACCACTTCCAGCGTCACGCGCTGCGGCAGCTGGATCGCGACCGGGTTGCCCTCGTGCATCGAGAGCTTCACGGTCATGTTCTCCTGCAGATACGGCGCGGACGAGCCGACGATCTCCTTGGAGACCTGGACCTGGTCGTAGTTGTCGTTGTTCATGAAGTGGAAGCCGTCGCCATCTTCATAGAGGTAGTTGTAGTTGTGGTCCTCGACGGTGGCCTTCTCGACCTGGTCGGTGGTCTTGTAGCGCTCCGAGACCTTCACGCCGTCGCCGATGCGGCGCATTTCGATCTGGCTGACCGGGGTGCCCTTGCCGGGATGAATGTTCTCGGCGGAAAGGACCACATAGAGCTTGCCGTCCTGCTCGATGACGTTGCCCTTGCGGATGGAACTGGCGATGACTTTCAAAGGTGTTTTCCTGAATTTGAGAGCCTAAGGGCGCCAACCGGATCGGCAGCCCCTCGGTCATGGCGGCGATTTCGGGCTGCAACATACTGATTTGTCCCTGAGATGCCAGTCTTTTGCGGCCGAATTCGCAAGGTTGCCAACCGTCCCGGCCGTCCCGATCGGCCCTATTTTTCGGCCATGGGCTCATCCGTTTTAGCGAATCTGCCGATGGGACGCGCGAGCCGTGGTTCAGGTTCAGCCACGTGCGCCCATGGACAAGGTGCGCGTCTTTCGACAAGAAGGGATCAGCCTCGCGGCGTTCCGCGGAGGCTCGGGCTGTGTAGGCTTATGAACTTGCGTAGAATCAATCGGTTGCGCAGTACTCTTGAGTGCGGATGGCGGCTCGTTGATGTTGAATCCATGAGGATGCTCTGGCGATGACAGCTCATGACCGGCCGTCGCCCTGGTGGATGCCGCAGCGCTATGCCGACCGCAGGCCGTTCCTGCAGGCGCGGACGGCGATCACGCGAGCGCTGCGCGCCTGGTTCGAGGAGCAGGGATTTGCCGAGGTCGAGACCGCGATCCTGCAGATCTCGCCGGGCAACGAGACCCATCTGCACGCTCCTCGCACCGAGCTCAGGCAGGCCGATGGCTCACATGCGCCGCGCTATCTGCGCACCTCGCCAGAGTTCGCCTGCAAGAAGCTGCTCGCGGCCGGCGAGCCGAAGATTTACGAGTTCGCGCGGGTGTTCCGCGACCGCGAGCGCGGCGACCTGCATCTGCCCGAATTCACGATGCTGGAATGGTACCGCGCCAATGCCGGCTATGACGCCATCATGGCCGACACGATCGTGGTGATCGCCCATGCGGCGCAGGCGACCGGGATCGGCCGGTTTTCATTCCGCGGCAGGACGGCCGATCCGTTTGCGGAGCCGGAGCTGCTGACGGTCGCGGCGGGTTTCGAGCGCTTCGCCGGCATCGATCTCCTGGCGACGATCTCAGGCGGCGAAGGCGACCGCGAGGCGCTGGCGTCGGCTGCTGCAGCGCGGGTGCGGGTTGCAGATGACGACACCTGGTCCGATATCTTCAGCAAGGTGCTGGTCGAGCATATCGAGCCTCATCTGGGACAGGGCCGTCTGACGGTGCTGTTCGAATATCCGTCGCCAGAGGCCGCGCTGGCGCGCACCAAGGCCGGCGATCAGCGCGTCGCCGAGCGTTTCGAGGTCTATGCCTGCGGCGTCGAGCTCGCCAACGGCTTCGGCGAGCTGACCGACGCGGCCGAACAGCGCCATCGTTTCACCGCAGCGATGGACGAGAAGGCCCGCCGCTATGGCGAGCGCTATCCGCTCGACGACGACTTCCTTGCCGCGGTCAGCCAGATGCCGGAGGCCAGCGGCGTCGCGCTCGGCTTCGACCGGCTGGTGATGCTCGCGAGCGGCGCGCCACGAATTGATCAGGTGGTCTGGACGCCGCCTGCGGGAGAGACATGAACAGGATCGATCCAAAACTGGCGGCGACGCTGCGACAGCCGCGCGAGCTGGTCGATGCCGGGCTCGCGCCGGTCGCGGCACTTGCCGAGCTCGAGCGGGTCGCTGCGCGGTACGCGGTCGCGGTGACGCCGGAGCTCGCCGCGCTGATTGACCCGGCCGATCCCGCCGACCCGATCGCGCGGCAGTTCATCCCGAGCGCCGACGAACTCGTCGAGCAGCCGGGCGAGAACGCCGATCCGATCGGCGACGACGCGCATTCGCCGGTCGCCGGAATCGTGCATCGCTATCCCGATCGGGTGTTGTTCAAGCTCGTCCATGTCTGCGCGGTGTATTGCCGGTTCTGTTTCCGGCGCGAAATGGTCGGGCCGGGAAAGGCCTCGGCCTTGTCCGATGACGCCTACCGTGCGGCGCTGGATTACATCCGCAGCCATCCGGAGATCTGGGAAGTCATCCTGACCGGCGGCGATCCCTTGATGCTGTCGCCGCGCAGGCTGACCGAGATCATGGCCGATCTCGCCGACATCAATCATGTGAAGATCGTTCGCCTCCACACCCGTGTTCCGATCGCCGATCCGGGCCGTATCAATCCCGAGATGATCGCGGCACTGCGGGTCGAAGGCGCGACGACCTGGATTGCGATCCATGCCAACCATCCGCGTGAGCTGAGCAACAATGCCCGCGCAGCGTGCGCGCGCCTTGCCGACGCCGGCATTCCCTTGGTAAGCCAGTCCGTCCTGCTGCGCGGCGTCAACGATGATGCTGCGACGCTCGAGGCGCTGATGCGCGGCTTCGTCGAGTGCCGGATCAAGCCCTATTATCTGCATCACGGCGACCTTGCGCCCGGCACAGCGCATTTGCGCACCACGATCGAAGCCGGGCAGGAACTGATGCGGGCGTTGCGCGGGCGTGTGTCCGGACTTTGTCAGCCGGATTATGTGCTCGACATCCCCGGCGGCCACGGCAAAGCGCCGATCGGCCCGAGCTATTTGTCGCAGCCGGCTTCCCGCGAACGTGAAGATCCGATGGAACGGCGCTACCGTATCGTCGATTATTGTGGTGACGTTCATCTTTACCCGCCGCAATCCTGAGGCGGCGATGAGCGGGGCCGGGGACGGACGGCAGGAGCCGCCCGAGGACGAGGGCAACCGCAGCATCGAAAATGCTGTGATGTTCGGCTTCTTTGTGGTGCTGGTCGCCGCGGGAATCTGGCTCCTTGGCACGATGGCCGATATACGGAAGGTACAGGATTGCGCAGCGCAGGGGCGACGCAACTGTGCTACCGTCGAGGTGCCGGAACGGGCGCGATAGGGTTGAGAAGCGGAGACGCGAGATGCGGAAGACAGTTTTGTTGATGGCTCTGATGATGGTTGCGGCCGGAGCGCCCCAGCTTGGCATCTCCCAAGCCTGGGCGCAGCAACAGGGCGGATCGTCCTCCATGCAGAAGGGCGGGACGGTCCCGGAGGCGCCGATCGGACATCGTCAGCCGCGCCGCGGCGACGTTGGCAGCGAGAAGAATATCAGCGATCCGAACAGTCAGGCCAACAAGGAAGACGCGGCGCTCGACAGGAAGATCAAGAGCATCTGCCGCGGTTGCTAACCGACGCAGCTGACCGGCGAGGCGCGATATTCGCCCCGCCGGCAACGCTCAATCCGTTCGGCCGAATCAGGCCGAACGCTCCTGCAGGCCGTCACGCCGCACGCTGCGCCTTGCGTCGACGGCATCGGCCAGCTGCTTCAACACGTCAGCCGTCGTCTCAAGGTCGACGCAGCCGTCCGTGATGCTCTGGCCGTAGGTCAGCGCCTTGCCCGGCACGACGTCCTGGCGTCCCGCAACAAGATTGCTCTCGATCATCACGCCGATGATGCGCTGTTCGCCGCCTGCGACCTGGCGCGCGATGTCGGCGGCAACCGCCGGCTGGTTCTCCGGCTTCTTGCTGCTGTTGGCGTGGCTGGTGTCGACCATCAGCCGCGCCGCGACACCGGCGCGGCCGAGCTCGGCGGCGGCAGCATCGACGCTCGCGGCATCATAATTCGGCGCCCGGCCGCCACGCAGGATGACGTGGCAGTCTTCGTTGCCGCTGGTGGCGGCGATCGCCGAACGGCCGCCCTTGGTGACCGCCATGAAATGATGCGGGTGTGAGGCCGACTTCACCGCGTCCGCCGCGATCCGCACACCGCCGTCGGTGCTGTTCTTGAAGCCGACCGGGCAGGACAGGCCGGAAGCCAGCTCGCGATGGATCTGGCTCTCGGTGGTGCGCGCGCCGATCGCGGCCCAGGAGACCAGGTCAGCGATGTATTGCGGCGTCGTCATGTCGAGGAATTCGGTGCCGGCCGGCAGGCCGAGATTGTTCACCGCCGACAGCACGTTGCGGGCGAGCCGCAGGCCCTTGTTGATGTCGAAGCTGCCGTCGAGATCGGGATCGTTGATCAGCCCCTTCCAGCCGACGGTGGTGCGCGGCTTCTCGAAATAGACCCGCATCACGATCTCGAGGCGGTCGGCGAGCTGTTCGCGCAGGCTGGCGAGGCGCTCGGCGTAATCGACGGCCGCCGCGGGATCGTGGATGGAGCAGGGGCCGACGACGACCAGCAGGCGGTCATCGGTGCCGTTCAGGATCGCGTGGACGGCGTTGCGGGCGCCCATCACCACCCGGGTCGCCGTCAGGGTGCGCGGGACCTCCCGCATCACCTCCTCGGGCGTACTGAGCTCTTTCAATTCCTTGATGCGAAGATCGTCTGTCGTACTCAACACGGCTGGCTCCTTTGGAGTTCGGGACCTGCCGGCACACAAAAAAGCCGCCAGGTCTGGCGGCTTGTTTTGGACGTTTGCTGCAATTCTTCAGATTGAGCGCGATCCTCCTGCCGCCAGCGAGCTGTCGTAGCTAAAGTACCAAAAATAGCTGGTGGCGACGGTGATCATGGGGCGGCTCTATAGCGCAGGGATTTGGGGCTGTCACCCCCCAAAAGCAAGCCCCCCGCGGTTCGGCGTCAGGTGTTGCGCGCCGCCAACGCCATGCCGATCAGGGTCGCCCCGCCGAACATCAGATTGAGGCCGACGAGGAGGCCGATCGCCCATCCCGCGGATTCCGGCAAGCCCGCGATGATGAAGAATGCGATCACGATGTCCATCAGGCCGGCGATCAGCAGCCAGGACCAGCGTCCCGACAATTCGCGGCGGTGCTCCAGCGCGTACATGACGGTGGCGACGCCCTCGGCGACGAAATAGGCGCCGACCACGATGGTCAGCGTCAGCACACCCTGCATCGGACGGGCGAGCAGCACCATGCCGGCCAGCACGGCGAGCGCGGCCGAAATCAGCGACCACCAGAAGCCCGGCATGTTGCGCGCCCAGAACGTCACGATCAGCCCGCCGATCCCTGAGATCAGGAACATCCAGCCGAGGAAGATGGTGACGGCGAGGCTCGCGAAGGTCGGCACGATCATCGCGGCGATGCCGAGGATCACGAGCAGGATGCCTTCGAACAGGAACGCCTTCCAGTGCGCTTTCACCGCGGCCTGCATTTCCGATCGCAGCTTGTCGAGGTCGTTGGACAGGGGCATCGCGGCTCTCCGGATCTGCGCGTGTGCAGTCTATCCTAACCGGCTACAAATGGTCAGCCCCGTCAGTTGCGGCAGCGATAGCTGTGCGCTCATCTTTCCGCATGGCGGTTTTCGACAGCCAGAATCCTTGGCACAAGTCTGGCCGCCAGATATCGCGAGGCGCGCGGCGACAGATGCAGGAAGTCAGCCGATACCAGGTCGTTTGCGCTGGTCCCGACCCTCGTCAGACATCCGTCCGCGTTGCAGAGTTCGTCATAGAGCGACAGATATTCGATCCCGAGATCGGCGGCGATCTGCCCAACCCTGTCGTCAGCCTGCTTGGTCGATCGCACGTCGCGGCTGCGTTCCGGGATCAATGCATGATGGCGCAGGAAATATTGCACCGTCAGATGAGGCACCGTGTCGGTCCAGACCGGGACAGGGCCGACCAGGATAACACGGGCGGCGCCGGCCTGTCTGAGGGCGACAATCGTCGGGCGGAGATCGTCGGCGGTGGGTTCTCTGCTCCACACCAGGTGCAGGAGCACGACATCGGGGTGCGAGCGGGTAACCGCAGCAACGATGTGGCGGTTGGTTTGAACACAAAACGGAATGGTCTCGGCCTGCGCGGTGAAGAGCGGCGGGCAGGAATTGACGGTGAACTGGGCTAACCCGAATTGATCGCCCTGGACTTGCCGCAGCCCGGCGGCAAGCATGCCGGCGGTCGAATCGCCCCATACGAAAACAAGCGGGCGCTTGCTGGCGTCAACGCAACTCGGATCAAACGCGGGATCGGCGGAAGCGGAGATATGACATTCGCCGTATCTCAGGAAGTCCCTGGATACGGTCATGGCGCCGGCTTCGCGAACGATCGCCGGAAGCCGAAAGGCAAAGCCGTCGACGATCGCCAATGCTCCCACCGATGCAACGGCCACCATCGATGCCGCAAGGACCGGCGCCACCCGCCACTGCCCGAACCTGATTGGGCGCTCGACGTAGCGATAGGTTGCCCAGGCCAGAATGAAGCTGGCCCCAACGGCCAGCCCGTTCTCGGCCAAAGTCAGGGGACGACCTTTGAAGCTCGCCGCAAAAACCAGGATCGGCCAATGCCAGAGGTAGAGCGGATAGCTGATCAGCCCGATCGCGACCGCGGTACGGGTCGAGAGAAATCGATTGCGACCTGACATGATGAGGGCGGCGGCTGCGGCGACCGGCGCCACCGCTGCGATCCCGGGGTAGGTCATGGAGGGCGAATAGAACGCGGTTACCGCCGCGATCACTGCGAGCGCGGACCATCCGAGAAGGTCGCGCGCCGCGGAGAATCCGCTGGGCAGGCAGACGGCCACCAATGCTCCGGCCGCGAGTTCCCACGCCCGCGTGAACGGCTGGTAGAATGCGGCTTCAGGGTTGGTTCGAACGACCAGGATATTTGCGACAAGCGATGCGATGAAGATCAGGGCAAGGGGAGCGGCGGCGGCGATCCGCCATCGCATCAGCGCCCACAGCAGCAAGGGCCAGACAAGGTAGAACTGTTCCTCGATGCCGAGCGACCAGAGATGGAGCAGCGGCTTCGTTTGCGCGGCCGCATCGAAATAGCCACCCTCCGAATAGAACAGCAGGTTTGCCGAGAAACCCGCGCCTGCCGCAATCTCCTTTCCAAGGGCCACCAACTCGCTCGGCATCAGAAGTTGCCATCCGGCGATGAAGGCGGCGATCAAGACGACGATCAGGGCAGGAAAAATCCTGCGAATGCGACGCGCATAGAACGTCGCAAGGCTGAAGCTCCCGTTCTGAATGTCGCCATAGATGATCCCGGTGATCAGGTAGCCGGAAATGACGAAGAAGATGTCGACCCCGACGAAACCCCCAGGAACATATTGCGGGAACGCGTGGCCGAGCACGACCAACGAGACGGCAACGGCCCGCAGGCCGTCGATATCCGGCCGATAATTCTTGTAGTTGTGCCCCATCGTCCTCTCGCGCCTGGTCTGTGTCTCTCCCTGAACCCGCCGAGGTTGTTTTGCAAGGGGAGCGGTGCCGGCCGGGCGCTAGCTTTGACCGGGAGCGGACGGAAAGCCCTCCGAGGCGGTCCGCATCCGGTTGCGGCCGAGGAAGTAGACGGCGGTGGTCGCGATGAGCAGCGCCAGTCCGATCAGGATCGAGGTGAAGCCGATCGGGACCAGGATGAACGACGCATTGCGCTCGGGATTGACGTACCAATGATGCAGCGAGGTGAGCAGGAAGGAGACGCCGGCAAAGCCGGCGCCGCCGCCGATCAGCAGCAGCGCCCACATCCGCCGCAGCTGGCTGAGCCGCTCGCGCGCAACGTCGGTGCGCGGCGCATGATGCTTGCCGAGGCGTCGCACCAGGCGGATTGCAAAGCCGATCGAGGAGAAGCCGATCAGCACGCTGGCCGAGCCGAGCAGCAGCCGCGTGGTCGAGCCGAGATCGGGGATGCGCTGGAGCGCGAGCAGCGGAAAATCGAACGCCGCGTGCAGCGCGACCGGCGCGACCAGCACCAGCGCCCAATTCGTCATGCGCGCCCAGTCGCGGTGACCCCGGTAAGCGCCGAGCGCGCCGCCGGAGCGCGCGATCGCAAGATAGGCGCCGGCGATGATGCCGAGCGCGCCGTGGAACGGCACCGTGAGCACGCTGCGCAATGCCGCGAGCGCGCGCCACATGTCCTTGTGCTGGACCAGATAGGCGAGGTTCTCATAGGCGGCAAATCCAAGTCCGGCGGCCGCGCCATAGACCACCGTATCCATCGGATCGGCGAAGGCGCGGCGCCGCGTCGAGATGACGACGATGACGAGCACCTTGACGATCTCCTCCGGTGCCGCGACTCCGAAAGCTGCACGCACCGCCTGCGTCGCCCAGGGATTGTCGGGAATGGCAAGCAGCGCATTGAACGGAATTCGCGCCAAGCCGAGCAGGGAGATGCTGGCCGCGCCGAGCACGAAGGCGAGCCACACCTGAACCGGCGGTCCGGGGCGCTCGTCAGCGGCGATGACCAGCCACAACACCAGCAATGCGGGGGCAATGGCGGCGGCGCCGATGACGGTTGGAAGCGACTCAAGCAACAACATGAGCCGGACGGGCCCCTTTAATGGCACCAAAGCGATGCGTGCCGAAGAAATGGCAGCAAGTTCAGCGGATTGCAAATCGGTCTGATGCCGTTCTCGTGACCAATATGCCACGGTGCCTTACGAAAGCGGGTTGGAAAGTGCCGTTGCGGACCTTGATCAGCTAAGGGCCGAGGGCGGCTCCCGGACAGGTTCCTGCCAAGCGTCAGGTCCATGGCGTTCCAGGCGCAGGAGCTTTGGTAGCCCGACGATTCCGGGATCGCGACCTGTGGGTCCGATCAGCTTTCGGCACCGCGTCCCCGTCGTTGGGCTATAATGCCGTGGGCAAGGCGACTGATCCGGTAAAAGCCAGAGATGCTTTCGATTGATTCTGCTGTGATCGTTCTTGCCGTGATCGCGCTGTTTGCGGCGTTTGTAAATGGCGCGCTTGGTTACGGGTTTTCCTCGCTCACGGTGCCGGTCGCACTCGTCTTCTACACCAACCGCGTCCTCAATCCCGCGGTGGTCATCGTCGAAGTCTTCGTCAATCTGTATGTCCTGTGCATCAACCTGAGCGGCGTTCCGGCCGTGTGGCGGCGCGTGCTACCTATTCTCATCGGCATGCTGCCCGGTATCGCGGTCGGAGCCTTTGCGCTGACGTCGCTTCAGCCCGGCTGGACCAAGTTCGCCACCTACTCGATTATTCTGCCGCTCATTCTGTTGCAGGCGGCCGGTTGGCGGAGGCCGATCCAGTCGAAATGGCTGGTCGGTTTGCCCTTCGGAACGATGCTCGGGATCTTGTACTCGGTCACGACCATTTCGGGCCCGCCGCTGGCGATCCTCTTCAACAATCAGGGCCTCGTCAAAGATGAGTTTCGGGCCGGTCTTGCACTGGTTCGGGTGACGGAGTCGAGCCTGACTGCAATCGCGTATTACAAGCTCGGTCTGTTCATCGACGAGAGCCGGAGCATCCTGCTCGTGCTGGTTCCCTGCGTTGTCCTCGGCATACCGCTCGGTGCCTGGCTGATCCGGCGGCTGGACGCCGAGACGTTTCGCCGGATCTGCATGAGCTTTGACGCGTGGGTCGTGGGATTCGGGCTGTCGCGCGTATTGATCGAAGTGAAGCTGATGGAAAGCCCGTGGGCCTACAGCGTCATGGCCGGCACGATCCTGATCGACATCTGCTTGCTGTACGTCTTCTTCACCGCGAGGAGAAGCACCGTGCAGAACTCGCACGCGTTGGCTTCGCTGAAGTCGGGCAACCGGGGCGGTCCGACCTGAAGGTGATCTAACCTGCGAGCAGGCGCCGGCAGGTTTCGACAAATACCTCGGCACCCGTGACGATATCGGCGTCGTCGGTGTTCTCGCTCCAGTGATGGCTGATGCCACCGATCGACGGCACGAACAGCATCGCCGCCGGCATGATGGTGGCGAGGACCTGGGCGTCATGGCCGGCGCCGCTCGGCATGCGCATCGATTTGCCGCCGGCGCAGGCTGCGCTCGCGGCTTCGATCGAATCCTGGAATGCAGGCGTCATCATCGCGGGCACCCCGGTGCGGATGCGCTCAACCTTCACACCGCAACGGCCCTGAGCGGTGGCCTCGGCCGCCAGGCGATGCAGCTGTTGTTCGAGGCGGCCGATCACTTCGGGATTGTCGTCGCGAATCTGGAATAGCATCTCGGCGCCGCCTGGAATGATGCTCGGTGCGCCTGGGTCCAGCGTGATGCGGCCGGTCGTCCACACCGTGCGCGGTCCCGACAGGGCAGGGAAGCTGTCGTCGATCGCGACGCAGAACCGCGCCAGCCCGAGGCCGGCGTCCTTGCGCACCGCCATCCGCGTGGTGCCGGCGTGGTTCTGCTCGCCGGTGAACGTGATGCGGTACTGCCAGATGCCGACGATCGAGGTGACGACGCCGATCTTGAGTCCGCTACTCTCCAGCGTGTCGCCTTGCTCGATATGCGCTTCGAGATAGCCGATATGGCGGCCGGCCTCGGCATTAAGGCGCGGGCGGCCGGCGAAGCCTGCGTCGCGCAATGCATCGCGCATGGTGCGATCGCTGGAGCGGTCGCGGGCTGCGTCGATGTCGGCTTCGGTCACCGCGCCGACAAACGACCGGCTGCCGAGGAAACTGCCGAAATGTCCTTCCTCGTCGCACCACGCGGCGACCTCGACCGCGCCGTTCGCGTCCGGGTCGGTGTTGATGACGCGCGCCGCCTCGAGCGCGTAGATCACGCCGAGCGGCCCATCGAGCCAGCCCGCGTGGTTCTGGCTCTCCAGATGCGAGCCGGCGAGCAGCTTTGGTCCCGCCTTCGCGCTGGAGCCGAGCACATTGCCGATGCCGTCGATCGTTGCGGTGAGATTGGCGTCGGGCAAACGCGCCGCGAGCCAGTCGAGCGAGCGCAGATGCGGTTCCGAAAATGTCGGCTTGTGCACGCCGGCCTTGTAGGCGCCGATCGCGCGCAGCGCGTTGAGATCGGCGAGCACGCGCTTGCCGTCGAAGCGACCGTTGATGCCTGGCATGATTGGACTCCGGATTGCCGTCTTGATTTGCGCCTTGGCGCCTCAATCCCGTCTTGATGCCGACGCGGTTGGATGCGACGGAACAATCAGGGCAAACGATTTCTTAGCGGTTCTGCTCTTAGGTCGCAGTACGAATAGCGTGAGAGTGTGATCATGTCTGCATTCCGGAACTGGGCTCGCAAGGCCGCTGTGCTGTTTCTTCCGATCGCTGTCGGCGCCTGCGCGCAGGTCTCGCAGCAATACAGCATGACCACGCCCCCGCCGGGGACAGGTCCGCTGGCCTGGGACGGTGCCGGACAGGACCCCAATCTCCCGCAGCCGCGGCGCCATGCGCGGAATGCGTCGCCCGCGGTGGCGGAGACATCGCCTGCGCAACTGTCGGAAGCGGATGCCGACGACCGGCTGGCGCGCAAGCTCGTGATCTGCAGCACCTGCATCAAGCGGACGCCTGTGGCGGCGCAGCCGAATAATCGTCAGGACGTCGCCAGCAATCACTAGCGGCTGGCGCTGAGCGCTGTTGGTGGACATCGAGCCGGCTCGCAGGCCTTAGTTAGGCCACGATGTCGGTCGATGCGCAGGCCCATGTCGATCCGAAGATTCATTGTTCCCGTCGTCGTCGTCGCGCTTGCCGCCGCAATCCTGATTCACGTCGGGGGCTCGCGGGCGCATGCGCATGTGCCGACGCATTGCGGCTTCTGGACCTCGATCGAGGCCGGATTGTCCTGCAGGTGATGTCCTTCCGGTGATCCCAGCGGCAACCCGGGAAAAGCGTTCTGAACGCTTGCCCGCCCGGCCAATCGCCACTATACGTTCGCCGGTCGCGGCTTGAGGGCTGTGGCCAGTCCGGCGCATCTCACGTCTAACGTATTGATTTGCCGGGAGTTTTGCTCCCTTCGTCTATCGGTTAGGACGCCACCCTTTCACGGTGGAGAGAGCGGTTCGATTCCGCTAGGGAGCGCCAAAATCGCTCAAGCAAAAGCATCGTAAAATCAGATAGTTGAGTGTAACGCTTGACATTTTCGGTGCGCCGATCCCATGCTAACGTAGATACATTGCGTAGATACATGGGGCGGAAATGGGTGCCGACTACCTGATTCAGCGAAACGGCTACTGGCAGTATCACCGCCGTGTCCCAAAGGCCTACGCCGGCCTGGGGGGCAAGACCAGCAAGTTTGTGGTCATCAGCACCAAGGTAGCGGTTGCCGACGATCGAGGTGGCGTCAAGGCGGCTCGCGTGGCGCACCGGCTCAACGAACAGCAGGAAGCGCACTGGCGCTCGCTCGCCTCAGGGACACCCGACAAGCAGCGCTGGCAGGATGCTGTATCGATCGCGCGCGCTCATGGTCTCGACTATATGACGCCGGTTGAGGCGGCACAGCGTCAGATTAAGGAACTGCTCGACCGCATTGAGATCCTCAACGTCGGCGACCGCAAGACTGACGTTGCCGTTGTAGACGCCGTGCTCGGTGCAGTCGACAAGCCTCGCGTCACGCTCTCCGATCTGTTCACCGAGTACGAGAAGACGCAGCAAACACAGATATCGAAAATGTCGCCTAACCAACTTCGGAAGTGGCGGGGCGCGAAGAAGGCGGCTGCCGATAAGTTCATCGAGGTGCGAACCGACAAGGCGATTGCCGACCTTCGGAGAGATGACTTCACCGGATACGCGGATCATTGGGAAGCCAGAGTGATATCCGGCGAGATCGGCGCTGGCACAGCGAATAAGGCTATATCGCACGTCACAGGCATGGTGCGCGCCGTCAACAAGCGACTACGGCTCGGGCTCGATCCATCTATCTTCACCGAGACGCGGATTGCCGGCGGTCGTGATGGTAATCGATCGCCGTTCCCGGTCGAGCACATCCGCAACGTCATCCTAGCGCCGGGCGCACTGGATGGTCTCAACGACGAGGCCCGCGACGTGGTTTACATCGTGATGGAAACCGGCTGCCGACCTTCCGAGATCGTGAACCTCAGCAAGAGCCGGATTAAGTTGGGCGCAGAGATCCCGCACATCCGCGTCGAAGCCGAGGGCAGGTTGCTGAAGACGGAACACAGCGAGCGCGACATTCCTCTTGTCGGCATGGCCTTGGAAGCGATGAAGCGCCATCCGGCTGGTTTCCCGCGCTATCTCGACAAGGGCGACAACCTCAGCGCCACGATCATGAAACACTTCAAGGAGAAAAAGTTGCTGCCGCAGATAAGCGAGGACGTGCCGCTGAAGAAGAGGCCGAAGTATGGCAACTATTCCTTCAGACACAGCCTGAAGGATCGTCTGAAGGCCGTCGAATGCCCAGAAGAAATGATCGACGAGCTGGTTGGCCACGCCACTGGCAAGCCTAAATATGGCGACGGCTACGGGCTCCAGATCAAGGCTAAATATCTCGGGGCAATCGCCCTGACACCGGTCGCAGCCGAATCACCGGGCTGTTGAGCGCTGGCGCAAGCGAAAACGCGGCAATAAGATAAAAATATGATGCTGGTACTTGCCTTGCGGTCTGCGACCGTCAGTGTATTGTTTTCCCTGACTAGGCCGCGCGCGTCCAGCGCCATGTAGCGGCAGCCCGGACTGGCCCTTTGCCGGCGGGTATCTGTCAGCTAGACGACGCCCGCTAATTCGGCGACCGACGGGCAGATCGTTCAACCGACCACCCTTCAATGCACATTCTCAATGCGCCTGCGGTTACCGCAGAGCGCCTCGATGCCGCTATTGACCTCGTTTCCGAGGTCATGGTGCTGCACAACCGACCATGCTTTGCGCCCTACGTCGAGCGGCTTGAACGGGAGTTGGCTGCACTGCAGGCCAACAATGACGTGATGACTCGCGCTCGGCAACGGCTTGAACAGCGCCGGGCCGCCAACAACAACTCTCACGAAGTGGAAGCAGCATGATCGACCCGCGCAGCGCATACATCAAAGACATCCCCACCTATGCTGACATCAATTTTATGTCTCGGCTGGAGGCAAGGTGGGCAGCGCTCTTCGACTTGATGGGTTGGCGTTGGTCTTATCAACCGCTTGATTTCAACGAGTGGACACCGGATTTCATCATCCACGGCGCGAAACAGCGGGTGCTCGTTGAGGTGTATCCCATCTTCGCGGCAAACGAGGACCTACTGGGTCGAATTTCGCGCGCGGCCATCGGCTCGGGCAAACGAAATGATATTCTGGTGGTCGGCGCTGAGCCGCTGTGGGACGTCAGAGGTTGGTGTTGCCCCGCGTTCGGATGGTTGGGCGAACTTTGCGGCCCGGAGCACGGGCATGGTTGGGGTGAAGCGATCGTACACGATGGTGGTGGATTGGGCTTTTGTCACAGCATTCTCCAGTTCCGCAATCGTATAACGGGCCACCACGACGGCGACTCCGTAGCCGGTGCCGAGGGGTATGACGGCATCATCCGCCGCGCGTGGGCGCGGGCGGGAAACGCTGTTCAGTGGCGGCCCGACGAGGACAACGAAAGCATCATCGCTATAGTTGATCGCGCGGTAAGAAAGGCCTCCCGGAATAAGAGGCATCCGGCCTGCCTGTAGCCGGCGCGTTCTACCGCACGACTGGCCTTTGCCAGGTGCGTCTTTCCGACGACAAGGAATACCGACCTTGAAAATTATAGACATCCGACCCGGTGAATCCGGATCGACGACGCTTGCGCGTTTCGATCTTGAGCTGAATGAGCACATTAGTTTGTTCAACCTGGCTCTGCGCCAGCGACCAGGCGACCGGTCATGGACCGTTGCTCCGAATGCGTTTCATGAGCGAACTGCCGCGTTCGGGGAGCAGTTTAATCGCGCAATTTCTGACATGGCCCTTGCGGCATTGATGGAGCTTCCCGCCCGTGCAGACCGCAGTTAAGACCGCCGAGCATACCAATCCGATCCGCTCTCACTGCGAAATGCTGCACAGCCTAGCCGAAGGCATTGACGGCGTGCTTGTGGTTTCTGCCTACAACGTTTCCGACAAAGGCAAAGGTACTGTAACGCACCATAGGATAGGCGATGTTGACGGCATGGTTGCGGCAATCGCCGCCCATCATGACACCACCGGCACCAACGTCTATGTTGGCCTGCAAGTTATGCGCAAGGGCCTCGGGCGCGGCGAGCGTGGCGGGACGAATGACGTAAAGGCCGTTCTCGGCCTTGTCGCTGACATGGACGGAGATACGGGGAAGACGGGCGAGCCTCCATTCGAGCCCAGCTACATCGTTGAGACTAGCCCCGGCAACGAACACCCTGCGTGGCTGTTTGACAACCCTCTGACGCCAGACGAAGCTAAGCCGCTGGCCGCTGCTCTGCAGCGCGCGACCGGTTCAGACAGCGGGACGAAGGACATCGCTCATGTCTGGCGCGTCCCCGGAACGAAGAACTGGCCGAACGAGGCCAAGCTAAAGCGTGGGCGAGCGCCCGAACCAGCCAACGTACGGACTCTGCAGGCGTGGAATGGCGACCTGGTTAGCGTTGAGGCCTTCCGCACGGCATTGGCGCCGTGGTCGTCTGCGCCAACGAGTGAGGCGAAGCCTGTTCAGCTTGGCGAACTGCCTAACGTCGGTGATGTCAAAGTGTCAGAGAAAGCAGCTGCGCTTCTGGCTGCCAACGACGTTGACGACCGATCAAAGCATGCACGGGCTGTCATCGAGCAATTGAACTTCGATGGGCACGGGGCAGAGGAGGCCGCGGCATTGTTCTTGGCGGCTCCGGGTAACTGGCTGGACCGCTATGCCAACGAGCAACGCGCGCGTACCGACTTCGAACGGGTATGGGGGAAGGAGGTTGCAAGGCGCGAAGAGAGGCGCGAGGCCGCAGCGAAGCTGGCGGGTGGGCTGAAGGGCGCGAACGATAACGAAGCTGGCGCTGATGCAGATGGAGATGGCGCCGCCAATGCCTCGACCAAGGACGTGGCGTTCGTTGCTACGCCATACGTCCCTGCCGATCCGTCGACACTCCCGCGCCGCGAGTGGCTATTCGGAAACCATTACATTCGCAAATATGTCTCGGTGACCGTCAGCCCAGGCGGCTTGGGCAAGACGTCCAGCAGTATCGTTGAGTCCCTTTCCATGGTTTCCGGCAAGCCGCTTCTGTCCCCGGAAAGCGGACTGCTGCCAAAACGGCTCAAGGCATGGCTGTTTAATGGTGAGGACCCCCGCGACGAAATGGTTCGGCGCATCGAGGCCGCTCGTCTGCATTACAAGCTCTCTGCGGAAGATATCGGCGAAAGGTTGTTCCTCGACGTTGGGCGGGAGCGTGAGCTCGTTGTCGTGATCGAGGACAGGAAGGCCGGGATCAAAATCAACGAGCCTGTTGCTGAGGCTGTGGTTAAGCAGATCAAGGACAACGAAATCGATGTTATGATTGTCGATCCGTTCGTGTCCACCCACCAGGTGAACGAAAACGATAACGGCGCGATCGACAGGGTCGCCAAGCTATGGGCCAAAATAGCGGACAGAGCCAACTGCTCGATCGATCTTGTTGCACATACGCGTAAGCTAAACGGCGAGGGAGCAACGATCGACGACGTGCGCGGCGCGGGGTCGCTTATTGGCGCTGCCCGCAGTGTGCGCGTTCTCAACAGGATGTCTAGGGAGCAGGCTAATCTCGCTGGAGTGCCCGAGAGGGACGTTGCTGAGTACTTTCACATAGATATCGCCAAGGCCAACATGACGAAGCAAGATTCTCGCTTGGAGTGGCGTCGCCTTGAAGGCGTAGGCCTTGGCAACGGCGACGGCATAAGCAAGCCACAGGATCACGTCGGTGTCGTCACACCGTGGAAATTTCCTTCAAAGGAGGCGACCGCCGAGAAGGCGGCCAGCGAGATAACGGCCGACCAACTGGAGAAGATTCTGGTGAGGCTGAAGAACCAGACTTCGGCATTCGCGAGAAACTCCAACAGCTGGGCTGGGTTCCATGTGATGGACGCCCTCGGCCTCAACCGAGAGAACAAGGATGGCCGCGATCAGGCCGCGAAGATAATTGGCGGTTTGATTGCCGATGGAACGCTGATAGTCAAGCAGGAGGAGGACCACCGCCGCCACAAGACAAATGTGGTCCGCCCGAGGCAGGAATAATCTGCGCGAGTACTTGCGCGAGTATCTGCGCGAGTGCGCGAGTATTTTCCCTTTTTGCACTTGCGCGAGTGCGCGAGTACCACCCTTAGGGGGACTCGCACACCTCGTGCTGTGCGCGAGTGTAGGTAGGTTTAGAACTATCGCACTCGCGCACATCTTTTCTGCAAGACAGAATGGTAAAATGACTCGAGAAATTGCGGCTTAGGCTGCGGTTGGAGGCGCTGCCATTCCCATAATAGTAGGGGGATATTCTTGCCCCCGCTGGCTGCAGCTGCAGCCGATATCGCCAACCGGTGCGCAACCGGAATTCCCCGCATGCAGACCATAGGAGGCCGCCGTTGCAGGCAGCCAATGACAATAACCGAACGCCAGCCGAGCACAGGGCTGTTGTAGCGGCCCAAGCAGCAGATCAGCCTGAGGGCAACCCGAGGCCGTACAATGCCTCCCAGTGGCCGCAGGGCGCCCGTCTGTGCGCCATCGGTCGGCAGGACCTTGTGCGGGGCCTGAACGATTGGCAGCGCCTGAACGCCGCGCCCGTGCTTTGTGTCGCCAACGACAATTGGAGCGATGAGCCGGAAGGTTTGCCGGCTCCATCATTCGATAACCGGATGGAGACCTGGACGGCAGAACGCATCATTGCGCGCCACAAAGCTGGCAAGGACTGGCGGCCACCGAACGAGGTATTCGACAGGCCGCGCCGGAACGATGCGGCCAAATCCATTCCTGTCGGCTTGTACAGGGCCAACGGCGTTGTGCTGTACCAGATTGGTGCTGACGCCGAAGACGAGGCCAATCGCGTAATTGACTGCAAGCGCATCCGAGACAAACTCGGACCAGTCGCCTGCAGGCTGTTGGACGAGGCGAGCAGCGACAGCACAACAGCCGACATCGCGGCCATCATCAGGCGTGACGAAAATGAAACGGAGAAACACATTGAGGCGGCGATCACGAGATTGATTGCGCTGGTGGCGTGACCATGTCGGTGTAGGGCGGCCCACAAGGCATTGGAATCGTTGCGTATTCACTTGTGGCGGAATGGGTAGGAGGGGAGTTTCTCTCTGGCGGGCATCGTCACGTCGGCATTTAGTTGTCAGGCATTAGCCATCAGGCCGTTTCAGCACGCTTCGCCCGCTTTCAATTTCACTTGTGTCATTGCCAATGGTCCATTCCCGCAAGCCGGTAGACGTGATCGCAGAAGAGCTGTGGGACCACGATGACCCGGACAGCGCCGCTGTGGATATCGTTGAGGCGCTCGAGCAAGCCGGCTGGCGCTTGGTGTTTGCACCAGAGGATCCGAAATGATCGAAGCAGCTATTATCGTTGGCATGCTCATCGCCGGATATTGGACTTGGAACAAGTACATTCTGGAGCGCGGCACGTTTGCTGCATTGCCCGCGTCCTGACCACCATCTTACCTGGATGTAGCGCAGCAGGTAGCGCACTTGATTTGGAGTCAAGGGGTCGCTGGTTCGATCCCAGCCATCCAGACCAATGAGCGATCAACGCAGTGCACAAGCAAGCGAATACCGCAAGCTTTACAATTCTGGACGTTGGAAGCGTTTACGTGAACACCAGCTGCGTACTGAGCCACTGTGTCGGTTCTGTATGCAGCAAGAAGTAGTTGAGCCAGCTAAAGTTGCCGACCACATTAAGCCGCATAGGGGTAATGCGGAATTGTTCTTTGATCCCAATAACCTGCAGTCACTCTGTGCTGCGTGTCACGACAGCACCAAGCAGCGAATTGAGTTGGGTCAGGTTGGTTTCGGTTCGGATGGTTGGCCGCTCGAGCCGGGGGTGTAGCGAAAGTCTCAAGTGTTTCCGCCAAATACCGGCGGCCCAAATCGCACGTTAAATCCCGCGAATTTCGACCTTATTTTTGATATGCAATTAGATCATGGGTGCGAGGGGCAGACGGCCTGAGACGCCAGAAATGCAAGCGCTGAAAGGCAATCCTGGCAAGCGCGCAAAGCGTCCACCATCGATCAGACCATCCGGTGACGTCTATATCCCGAATTACCTTCAGGGTGACGCGCGGGATTGTTTTGAGATGATCGTGGCGGCCATGCCGCCATCAACTTACGCCTCAACTGACGTTGGCGGTATCGCGGTTTATGCGACGGCATGGGCAGACCACAAGAAAGCGACTGAGGCGCTGCTGGTTGAACCTTCGATTGTGCCGGGGTCCACGGGAAATCTCCAGCCCAACCCATGGTACAAAATCAAAAACGAAGCCGCTCGCATAATGATGGCGATGGGCGACAGGCTTGGATTGGATCCGAAGGCAAGGGCAGCAATTGCGCTGCCGCAGGACAAGCCAAAGTCCAAGTTCGCCGGCCTGATTGGGCAGTAAAGCAGTTAGGCTTTACCAAGGACGGATTAGCCCGCGCTGAGCGCGTCATTGCGTTCATTGAACTGCTTAGGGTGCCAAGCGGCGAGGGGCAGGGCGGATTTATTCGCCTCCGCGAGTGGCAAAAGCAATTCATTCGCGACCTGTATGCGCCGCACCACGCTGTCGGTAACCGCAAGGTCAGGCGCGCAATTCTTTCGGTGGCCCGAAAGAACGGCAAGACAATGCTGATTGCTGCGCTTGTGTTGGCGCACCTTGTCGGTCCAGAGGCGATACCTAACGGCGAAATCTACTCCGCGGCAACAGACCGCGAGCAGGCCGGCCAGGTGTTTAAGTTTGCTCGGCAGTTGGTCGAGGCCGAACCTGAATTTGCTCCAGGCGGCGAGTTGCCAATCACTGTAGTGCCGTCAACGAAGACGTTGCTGCACAAGCCAAATGGTTCTTTCTATCGCGCGTTATCGGCCGAGGCTGGCACCAAGCACGGTCTAAATCCATCGGTCTGGATTTATGACGAGCTGGCGCAGGCTCGAGACCAAGAGCTTTACGAGGTCATGAACACCTCGCAGGGCGCTCGCAAGGAACCGCTTGGTATCGTCATTTCGACGCAATCACCGGATCCGGAGCACCCGCTTTCCAAGTTGATCGATGACGGCTTGGTGGCGAACGACGAAACGGTTTTGGTGCATCTGTATTGCGCAGATGATGAGGCCGAGGTGATGGATGAGGCGGCATGGGCCGCTGCAAATCCGGCGCTTGGTGACTTTCGATCCACCGACGATTTGCGGGCGCTGGCTGTCCAAGCTGGTCGAATGAAGACGCTAGAGGCTTCATTCCGCAATCTTTACCTCAACCAGCGTGTTGACCAGACGTCGCCACTCATCCCGCGTTCGGAGTGGAAGGCATGTCAGACCAGCGAAACGCTGATTGAGGGCGAAGATGTTTATTTAGCCCTCGATCTTTCTGGCGTTCACGACCTGACGTCATTGGTTGGCGTTAGCGCGGCACCTGGAGAGGACCGGGTTAAGGCGTGGAATTGGAAGCCAAAGGAATGGTTGCATGACCACGTTAAACGCGATCGGGCGCCGTATGATGTCTGGGCTAAGGACGGCTGGCTTGAGACACCTGACGGTCGTGCAGTCGATTATTCATTTGTTGCCGCGCGTATAGCCGAGATCCGAGAGACCTATAATGTGCTCGGTCTGGCATATGACCGTTGGCGCATTGAGCAGTTGCTAGCTGAATTCCAGCGACTCGGTGTTGATGTTTACATCGACGGCAAGGACAAACCTTACGATGGCGCCTTGCGCCTGATTCCGTGGGGGCAGGGATACCGGGATATGTCGCCGGCAGTTGAGGCCCTTGAGGCTTCTGTTGTGCATCGCAGGCTGCGGCATGATGGAAATCCGGTTCTTGGCTTTTGTTTTGCCAACGCCATTGCCGTTACCGACGCATCAGGCAATCGCAAACTTGACAAAAGCAAGACGCGTTTTCGCATTGACGGCGCTGTTTCTACAGCAATGTGCCTCGGCCTGAAGGTTCGTGAGGCTGAGCCGGAAGCGCCAGCAATTTCCCCTTGGGACGACCCTTCGTTCTCGCTTGCAAAGATTGGCACTTAATTGAAGTGGCCCTTTAAAAAGGCTGAAGCCGACGCGCTAAGCGAGGTGAGAAGCATCGAGAACCCGACGATTCCGGTTAGTTCCGAGAGTTTTCTGGCGTTTTTCGGTGTAAACCACGCGAATTTGCCGCATGTCACGGTTGATAGTGCGCTTGCTGTTCCTGCTGTTGCTGCTGCAGTTGCTTTTCTGTCTCGCACGATGGCTGCGCTGCCACTTCATGCTTATCGTGACACCAAGGACGGCCCAAAGAAAATCAGTGGTAAGCTTGAGTCGGTCATCCATGATGCGCCGAACGACGAAATGGATAGCTTCAAGTTTCGTCAGTATTTCTGGCAGCAGGTATTCACAGGTGGCCGTGGTCTAGCGTGGATTGAGCGCGCGCCGCAGGGCGTTGAGTCCATTTGGCCGATGGACCCTTACCGGACGACTATCCGCCGCGTGAATATGCGGTTGGTGTATAGTTTCGACGGCAAGGATTATCCGTCAGAGGATATTATTGATCTGCCGTTCATGCTGCGCCCGTGCGGTGTTCGGCATTACGGCCCGATTGTTCTTGCGTCGAAGGCAATTCAGCTTGCCTTGGCCATGAACGACTACGCCAGCAACTTCTTTGCCGGCGGTGGTGTGCCTCCGTTGGCTTTGGTTGGCCCGCTTCCTGCCGGCGCTGAGGCCATCAAGCGCGCCCAAGCAGATATCAAGCGCGCGATCGACGCGGCGAAGTCCAGCAGCGAAGCCGTTTTCCCCGTTCCGTCTGGCTATGAATTGAAGCCGGTTGGCTTCGATCCGGCTAAAGGTCAGATGATTGATGCGCGCCGTTTCCAGGTTGAGGAAATTGCCCGCGCATACCAGTTGCCTCCGGTATTCCTGCAAGACTTGACGCAAGCCACGTTCAGCAACGCAGAACAGCAGGATCTTCATTTCGTAAAACACCTCATCGGGCAATGGTCCGAGGCGTTTGAGGGTGAACTTAATCTCAAGCTATTCGGCCGCGGTAACAACAACCGTTACGTTGAGCATAATCTTGATGGCCTGTTGCGCGGCGACTTTGCGAGCCGGATGGCTGGGTATGCCACAGCGATCCAGAACGCGGTGCGAACGCCAGATGAAGTGCGGCAGCTCGAGAATCTCCCGACCAAGGGCGGCGAGGCCGACAAGCTGCAGATCCAGGGCGGCACAGTGCCGCTAGGCACGCAGCCCGGTCTAAAGCCGGCGAACGACAACAAACCAACTCCAACCGCCGACCCTGCGGCGGGCGACGTTCCCAAGGAACCTGAAGCGGCATGACCGAGATTGAACTGCGCTACGGCACGCTGGGCGTAGAAACCCGCGCCACTGATGATAAGCGTACCCTTATTGGTTACGCCGCTATCTTCAACAGCGACACGACGATCGGCGATTATTTCATCGAGCGTATTGCACCTGGCGCTTTCTCAACGGCTATTACCGGAGATGTTTTAGCTCTGGTAGCGCATGATTATGCACGGGTAATCGGGCGGACGAAGTCAAAAACCTTGCGACTTAGCGAGGATGACCGTGGCCTAAAGGTCGAGATTGACGTTCCCAACACCACGGACGGAAACGATCTGTGGGAGTTGGTTGATCGAGGCGACGTTTCCGGAATGAGCTTCGGATTCCGGGCCACGAAGCAGGAGTGGGATGACACTGGGGAAATCCCCAAGCGGACCATCCTTGAGGCTGAGCTCTACGAAGTTACCGCCACGGCAATTCCTGCTTATCCGGACACGACTCTTGCTGCGCGCTCGCTAGAAGCCTCGCGCAAGGAAGTCGAAGCTGCAAAAGCTGATGCGGGCAAGCGTGCCGCGAACGACGCAGCCGCAAAGAAGCGCATCGCAGAGCGCAAGCTGAAACAGGAACAGAAGTTTCGGGGCATCCGGCAGGACGCACCGTAGTCACCCGGCTCAAGCCGGTGGGCGGACGCGCGACGTCCTGCCATTCAACCCCACGCCGCTAAGCGGCATTTTCTATTGAGGATATTCTATGACTCTCGCTGAACTCCAGGAGAAGCGCGGCAAACTGATGACGCAGGCCCGCGAGGCGCTTGACGAAGTTGGGAAGAACACCGACGAGGCGCGGACTGCCGAGCTCGAGAAGCGCCATGACGATATTATGGCTGAGTTCGATAAGGTCGAAAAGCACATCGAGCGCGAACAGCGCCTTGCAGCTGCCGAGAGGGCCGAAGAAGAGCGTACTGCTGCTGAGCGTAAGGCCAAGCGACCGATCGCCGGTAACGGCGGTGAAGCGCGCGGTGCGGAAGAGGGCGAGAAGCCCGAATATCGTGAGGTGTTTCACAAGTTTCTGGCCGAGGGCGCTGACCTGGCTGCGCTGGAGCCGGAGGAGCGAAAGATTCTCCGTACCGGAGCCGCCCCGAAAGAGGCTGAAAAGCGTATCCAGACTGTCGGCACCACGACCGCTGGCGGCTACACCGTTCCCGTTGAACTGGCCAACTTCATCGTGAAGTCCATGAAAGCCTGGGGTCCGATGTACGATGAGGATGTCTGTACCGTCATCTCCACGTCCTCGGGCAACCCGATCAAGGTCCCGACTGTCGACGACACTTCGCAGACCGCTGGTCAGCACACGGAAGGCACCGCTCTGACGGATGACGGTAGCAAGGATGTGGTGTTTGGCCAGAAGTCGCTGGATTCGTTCGGCTATGACACCGAGTTCGTCAAGTTCTCGCTGGAACTGGCCCGCGATTCCATCTTCAACATGGAATCCCTGCTCGGCCAGTTGCTCGGTGAGCGTCTCGGCCGTATTGCCAACACCCAGCTGACCGTTGGTGACGGAACTGGCGATCCGAACGGCATTGTCACGGCCGCCTCGCTTGGTGTCACTACTGCTGCCGCTAGTGCTGTGACCTATGACGAGATTATCGATCTCGTTCACTCGGTTGACCCGGCTTACCGGCAGTCCCCGAAGGTGCGGTTCATGTTCAACGACCTTACGCTTGCCGCTCTGCGCAAGTTGAAGGACGGTGACGGCCGCTACATCTGGACCATGGGCAACGTGCAGACCGGCGTTCCGGGCAGCATTCTTGGTTACAACTACTCCATCAACCAGGCGATGGCGTCCCTTGGTGCCGCTACTAAGTCGATGGTGTTTGGTGATTTCGGCAAGTACTACGTCCGCAAGGTCGGCTCGCCGCTGATTGGCGTTCTGCGTGAGCGCTTCTGGCCGGATCTGGGCATTGCCGGCCTGATCTACCTGGACGGCGAGCTTGGCGACACCGCTGCTGTCAAGCACCTCATCACCCACGCCTAAGGCTAACGGGGCGGCTGAAAACGCCGCCCCGCCACTATGGGAGATGATTGATGGTTGATAATACGTACTCCACCAAGGTTTACGAGAAGCAGGGCGGCAAGGAGCTTGTTGTTGCCTCTGGCGGACAGCTCACCGTTGAATCTGGCGGCAAAGTCGTTGTGACGCTGCCGACTGCTGACCCGCATGTTGTTGGCCAGCTTTGGGCTAATGCAGGCGTGGTGACGGTGAGCGCTGGTTAAGAATGCTTGTCCGCATGACAGTTGAGCTTGCGGGGCGAGATTTCTTTCTCGCCCCCGGCGACAAGAGGGAGTTTCCGGACGCGGAGGCGTTGCGGCTCATTGCGGCCGAATACGCTGTTGCGGTATCCGAGCAAGACATTGAGCGCGCAATCGACATTAATCCTGCGATTGAAATCCGCCGTCGCGGTCGCCCACGCAAGGCAGCCTAATCTATGTGGTATCCGGCAAGCGTTACTGTTGCGGCTACTGGCGCGCCTGTCTCTATTGACGATGTGAAGCTTCGCCTGCGAATTGACGCTTCTGATGATCAGTCTGACGTCCAGTTGATGATTGCTGGCGCTACGGACTACATTGAGAAATATTGCAACACGCGATTTGCGACTCAAACTGTTGCCATGAAGTGCGACAGGTTTGTTGATTTTGCGTTTCTTCCTGAAGCGCCTGTACAGTCCGTCTCAGACGTTACCTATGTTGACACAACTGGTGCAACGCAGACGCTTGGCACTGACGTTTATGATGTTCGCTCAGACGGTCTGGAAGCATCTATTGTTTTGAAATACGGCCAGCAGTGGCCGGCTGTGCAGCAAGGCTCGCGTATAACGGTAACTGCTGTTGTCGGATACGAAACAGCGCCAGACGCGGTGAAGAATGCCATTTTGCTGCTAGTCGGCGGCACTTACGCCAACCGCGAGCCAGCCGACTTGCCAGCTGGGGCGCGTCCAATTCCTGGTGCCATCTGGGTCGCCGGATGGTCAACAGTCGATAGTCTTTTGTCAAACTACCGCCGTGGTGCGGCCTACGAGGAGACACAGAATGGCGGATATCGCAATTACCGCAGCGTCGGTTATTGGTGACGGAAGTTCTCCGCGAGAGACGAACACCGCTGGTGTAGCTATTGCAGCGGGCCAGTATGTCTATCTCGATGACGTCACACATACTTACAAGCTGTCGGATTCTAACGCGGCAGGCGCAAAGACGTGTCGCGGTGTAGCGCTCAATAGCGCGGCTGCCGGCCAGCCTTTGACCATTCAGAAGAGTGGACCAGTCACCGTTGGTGGTACGCTCGTCAAGGGCTCGACGTATTGTCAATCCACCACGCCTGGCGGCATCTGCCCGCAGGCTGATATTACCACTGGTGGTGATGTGGTTGTCCTCGGTGTGGCCATCAGCACCACCCAACTCAGCCTGAACATTCAGGTGCCTGGCGTCACGCTGTAATGCCTTTCTGGTGGCTTGTCTATCCATGGCTTGATGTGTGGGCTGCGGTCTGGTCGCCGCTGCCACACGGGCCGAGCATGAAGGCCAAGCCATGAAAGCAGGCACCCTAAACAAGCGCGCCACATTCCAATCTCTTGCCACGACGCCAGACGGCGCTGGCGGCTCGGTGCAGGTCTGGGTGGACTACGTGACAGTTTGGGCGCAGTTCTCGCCCGAGCGCGCGCGCGAAAAGCTCCAGCAGGGCCGCATTGCCGACAATCAGGCCGGTGTGCTGCGCGTGCGGTCTAGCGCGACCACCAGAGCGATTGACGCGACTCACCGGGTAATTGTTGGCGGCGTGACGTACAACGTTCGCAGCCACGACAACCCAGACGGCGTCAATGACATGATTGAAATGATCATTGAAACGGATGGGGCTGCTCCGACCGGAGTGACGCCGTAATGGCCTGCACGACGTGCCTGCGGTTGCGCGAGAAGGCCTATTCATTGTTGGCCGGTGGCACCAGGCGCGTTGTTCTAACCCACAACTACACGCACGTTATGGCTGGCGGTATACACATTCAATACATCGCAGGTACCACGTATAGGCGCGTGCCTGACGCTGTCGCAAAAGCCATCGTTTCGGCAGGAGCGGGTGTCGCAGATGATTGACCCATCGCTTCCGCTCCAGACTGCTATCTTCTCTGCGCTCACCTCGTCAGGTGCTCTGCCGGTTGTGGTTGGTGGGCGCGTCTACGATGAGCCGCCGCAGAACGCTGCCACACCATATGTATCGCTCGGTGATTGTCAGGTGCTGCCAGACAAGGCGGCCTGCATTGATGGCTCGGAGTGCTTTCCTATCGTTGATGTATGGTCAACGTACAAGGGTTACGCAGAGGCCAAGACGATCGCCGCCGCCATCTTGGCGAAACTAGACGACAAGCCGGAAAACCTGAGTGTTGCCGGCTTTGATGTGGTCGTGTTCGAAGTGAACACGTACCAGCCGCTCCGGGATCCGGACGGCGTTTCCAGGCGCGTACGACTCTAATTCCGCGCGCTCCTTAGCCCAACGGGCTAGTTACGACCGCCGCACTTGCGGCTTGCTATAGGGAAATTTTAGAATGGCACAGCCGACAGTCATTGCCGGTACGAAGCTTTTGATTCTGGTTGGCGATGGCGCGTCGCCCGAGGTGTTCGCCGAGCCGTGCGGCCTGACGACCAAATCGTTTAACCTCACCGCGTCGACCAATACGACTCTCATTCCCGACTGCGACGATCCGGAGGCGCCCGCATGGGAAGCCAAGGACGTCAATTCGCTCGCAGCGCAGGTGTCCGGTTCTGGCGTTATGGCCGTCGAGTCTTATGCGAAGTGGAATGACTGGTTCATGAGCGCGGCTGCCAGGAACGCTCAGATCAAGTTGGATAATGCCGGCCTCGGGCACTACGCCGGGTCGTTCATTCTGACCAGCCTTAAGCTGACTGGTACGCGCGGCCAGAAGGTCACGGTTGATGTTACGCTGGACAACGACCAGGCCGTGACGTGGGTTGACGCTGCCTAATGGGCAGACCTGACGACGGCGTCCAGTCCTGGCTTGATGGCCTGTCGTTCAAGGCGAAAAAGAAGCTTGCTCTTGCAATTAAAGAGCAGGCTGACGGCCTGGCCGAAAAGATCAAGGATGCTGCGCCGGTGCGAAGTGGAGCGCTGCGCGACAGCGTGAAAGTTCGCCGCAAGAAGAACGACCTTGATTTAGAGGTTACTGCCGGCGGCGACGCCACTACTCGCGGGTACAATCGCAGCACAGACTACGCCTCTCCAGTTATTGTTGACGGTAGAGACAACAGCGGGAAGTCAAAGACTCCAGTTGGGCAAGGATACGGCGTTTCATACGACTACAGCCGAGCCGTTGAGTTTGGAACTAAAGACCACCCCGCCGAGCCGTTCTTCTTCAACACCTACCGAGCCAACAAAGATGACATCAATAAAGCCATTCAAGATGCCGTTGAAGAGGCGATAAATTCGTGAGTGCTAATGGATCCGTGTCGCTGGTGTGGGCTGGCGGTGAAGATGTGTTCTGCCTGTCCAAGGTTGGCTTGATTCTGGACCTTGAGGACAAGTGCAAGGCGGGTATCGGCATCATCGCTGGTAGACTTGAAAGTGGCTCGTACGGATTAAACGACATCCGCGAGACAATCCGACTTGGATTGATCGGTGGCGGGGCGACGCCTGAGCGCGCGATGGCGTCAGTTAGAAACCACGTTGACGGAAACCCGCTCTCGCACAGTGTTCTAGTTGCGTACGCCGTTGTACGTGCCGTGCTGTTCGGCACCCCGGTGGATGATCCGGTGGGAAAACAGGAGCCGGAGGCGACGGAAAATCCCGGCTCTACCATGACGACGGACGCCTCCGTCGATCTGAAATAATCGCAATCGGTGCTGCTGCAGAGCTAGCGCCGCGGCAAATCGAAGAATTCACGCTCTGGGAAATCGCCGCTTATGCAGATGGGCTCAACAGAGCAAATGGCGCGGACAAGCCGGACCCCATGAGCAATGACGAATTTGATGCCATGTTGGCTGCGCACGGGGTTAGTTCATAATGGCGGTTCCTGCTCTACGCATCCCGTTTGGCCTCGATACGCAGGGGTTCGAGAAGAGCATCGGCGAGGCAAAATCTTTGACGTCTTCCGCGACGGATTTTGTCGTCAAGGAATTCGCCAAGATGCAGTTGAAGTCTAACGTCAAGTTGTTGGTCAACTCAGATGGCTTCAAGCCGGCCGTGCAGAATGCGACGAAGCTCCTTGGAGATGCGTTCGATGCTCAGAAGCCACGCATCCAGGCATTCACGCAGGAAGCAGTTAAAGAAACCGCCGAGGCCGGTCTAAAGGTCGCGAGCGTATTTGCTTCGCCGGCCATCAAGGGGTCGTTTCAGGCGTTTACTGCTGTTGGCGTGCCGGCTGTGGTTGGCCTTGCTCAGTCGCTTGCGCCGCTGGCCTTGCGTGCGTTTGCAGTCTATGAGGCAATGCACCTCATGGGCGACGCAATCAATGCTGCGAGAGATCAGATCGCCGCAATGGTTGCGGTGGCTGACAAGGCAGCCAACATGAACGTGACGCCGCAGTTCCTCCAGTTGTTCGAGGGTGAGGCGCGCAAACTCAAGGTTACCACAGACGAGCTTGATGGCGCGCTGTCGAATGCCTTCAGCGCGACTAAGGACAAGTCTCCGATTGATCTCTCTAAATGGGAGGTCGCTAAAGAGCGCATTACCGATGTTGAATTCGCGCTGCGCGTTTACAATCAGGAACTAGCCAAGCCAGCAGGCACGCAGTTGCAGGGGCTTGTGCTGTTCCGCGATGCGCAGACGCAGGAAGATAAGGTCAGGGCCATCCTCCAGGCCATGATCGAACTTGACAAGATCGGCCAGCACACTGCATCGCTGGACATCGGCGAGAAGATGTTCGGCTCTCAGTTCGTGGACCGAATCAGGCAGGGCAAGACGTCCGCCGAGAGCATTCTCGCGACCGTGAATGACCTGAAGAAGTCACAGGACGGCATCTTCTCCGACGAGCTTGTTGCCCGCGCGAAGGCTATCGATGACCAGCTTAAATTGTCGCAAGAGCGTCTTTCACGCTCTTTGAAGCCGTCTTGGGATGAACTTGCCAGCGTTATTCTGACGATCAAGGGCTACTGGGCTGATGTAATCGGCCTGATTGCGCAAGCGGTGGAGTTGTCCAACAAGATCAAGTTTCCATCGCTTTCTTCTGTGCGAGATGCGGCTCTTGGCGCAGCAGGTTCCATCCCTGTGGTTGGTGCTCTGGCCACTGGAGTTAAGCTTGGTATCGATAACCTGCCTGATCGCCCAGCCACGTTCTCCGAGCGGTTTGGCAACCTGCCGCCTGCGCAGACTCAACAGCCATCGCGTGGCACGGGTGGTGCACCGACATTAAAATCAACTGGTGGCGCAGACAAGTTTGATACATCTGTGGAAAGCATCGAAAAGCGTACTGCCGCACTGCAGGCGGAAGCCGCTGCGCTGGATCTTGGCACCGAAGCACGTGAGCGAGCGAAGGTCGCGGCACAATTGGAGACAGTTGCCAAGCAGGCCAACGCGGCGGCTGGCCTTGGCGAGAACGTTGTTACTGCTGAGCAGCGCAAGGTCATTGACCAGGTTGCAGCAGCATACGGCAATGCAGCGCTCGCGATGCAGAAAGCCAAGGTTGCCAGCGATATCGGATTTGGAAAGCAGACTGCGTTCTTGACGCCGGAGGATGTTCAGATCGCGCAGCAACTGCGAGGTCAGTACAACTCTGTGGCGGAATCCCTCAATAGCGTTGAGGCGTCCGGACTGCGCGCGTTAAACGCGATGAAGGACCTGTCCAATCTTGGACAGGAAATCAATCGCGGTTTTATGACCGACTTTGTGCAGCAGATCCGCAATGGCGCGTCTGCAATGGATGCGCTTAAAACTGCTGCATCAAATGCCCTCGGCAAGATTGCCGACAAACTGGCTCAGATGGCCGCTGACAATCTTTGGAATAGCGCTTTCGGTGGTGGTGGCGGTGGCGTCAATTTATTCAGCCTGTTCGGCGGCGGTAAGGCCAGCAACGCGACTGACGGAATCGGTGGTTTTGGCCCAACTGTACCGGCATACGCCTCCGGTACCGACTCCGCGCCAGGCGGGCTGTCGCTCGTTGGCGAGAACGGCCCTGAGTTGATGAATGTGCCGCGAGGCGCGCAAATCATCCCTAACGACGTATTGCGGAATGGCGGAGTTGGTGGGGGAGTTTCCGCTCCTGTGAGCGTCAACATTGATGCTCGCGGAGCCGACGCGGCGGGCTTGGCTCGCTTGGAAACGCAGATTTCCCAGTTGAAAGCAGAATTGCCAACGCGAGTTGTCGCTGCGGTGAAGGACGCGAAGGCGCGTAGGGTGTTGGCGTGAGTGGGAAGGCAGTGAGGATCGATATGAGGACACAAGAACGCATTGAAGCGCTAGAACAGCAAGTTGGCTCGCTGTCTAGCGCGCTAACTGTAATGTGGACCGATATTACGAGGGTCAGGGCAATGCTCGAATCTGGCCGGCAAGAGACTCAAGAAAATCTGCCAGTTGAGTTTTCAGCGCGGCATTGATCTCCGACTCTTTGGGGTCGCCGGTAAGGGCAATTGGAAGTAGGCCCATTACGTTGCCGGGCTTGGCTCCGACGCTGCGGTTGAGAACGAAATTGGCGTTCCCATTCCTAGAGTCGTGGCTGAGAGCCTGAACGTGAAAATTTGTAATGCTGGTCATCTTTACCTCTACCAGTGATTCGCGCCGCAACTATAGCGCGTGTTTCTCGGGTGAGGGCTAGCATTTTCTCTTGCTGCGCAAGTCTGCAATTCAGACCTACTTAGGTTGCTATTTTGGCCCTCTCTGAACCATTTGACATTCTGCAGGGTGGCGTGTTTTGGACCACGGAATTTGATTTCCTGTGGCGTCAAGAGCAATCCCGTACGGCTCGCGGTCGAACCATCGTCAAGGACTTCGGATCACCGCTTTGGGCGCTCACTGTCCAGTCCAAGCAGCTGTCGCCTAACAAGTTGGATTACTGGCGTGCGCGGCTCGGAGCGCTCGAGAACGGCAAGTGGACGTTCCTTGGACGTCCTATGTCGCGTTGCTATCCGATCCTCTATCCAAACGGTACGTGGCCCACAGGCGCGCTATTCAACGGCACGGCTACGCTTGCCAGCGTTAGTGGCGATAGCAAGTCCATCACCGTGTCTGGCCTGCCCAACGGATACGAATTCTCGATTGGCGACTACCTGTCAATCGGTGACGACTTGCACCGTGTTGAGGAAGATGCCTCCGCACCGGCCGGCACAACGGGCCTGTTCCAGGTAGCGCCACCGATTTGGCCTGGCGTCACGTCTGGCAGTGTCGTTGTGAAGCAGCCGCACTGCCTGATGACCATTAATCCCGGATCTGTCCAGTCAACGGCCAACCCACAGACCGGCTGGGGCAGCGTGTCATTCCAGGCGACTGAGGCGCGCTAATACGCGAGCGCGTATACGGCACAAATATACGCATTTTGGTATAAATGACCCGCTCCCTTTCGGCAGAAAACAATACTGCGCTTCAGCAGCGGATTTTGCAGCCGCGTGACTTCGTTTGGGTTATCGCTCGCGATCGTAGCGACGGCAGCCCCGTGCCAACCGGCCTTTGGTCGGATGTTGGCCCCATCACAGCGAGCGTCATCGATCCAGACACGGGAGGCTCGCAATTGCGCAGTTGGCTTGGCGCGGGTGGCCTTATCCAGATTAGCGACATTCCGCTTTTGACCGGACTGACTGCGCAGACAGTCACGCTCACCTGGTCTCAGTTGGTGCAGGAAACCAACGACTACATACGAACTTACGATCTGAAGCAGGCCCAAATTCAGATCTTCCGAGGGTTGTTCAACCCCGGCACACGACAGATGGTCGCGCCAGCGTTTCCGCGATTTGTTGGCTTTGTTGACACCATCAACATCAAGACGCCGAGTGAGAACAACGACGGCGGCGTAACGGTCACCTGCAACTCTCATACGCAGGAAATGACGCGCTACAATCCTGATACGCGCTCTGATGCTTCTCAGCGTCTGCGCTCATCTAGCGACAACTTCTTTCAGGACACCACGGTTGTGGGTGACTGGCAGTTGTTCTGGGGCAAGGCCGGCAGCACCACCGCAGCTGCAACCGCCTCTTCCGCAATGGGTGGCCATTGACCGTACGACTTGCAAACGTTGGCGATACCGAGCGCGTTGTTGCACTGTGTGAGGAGGCGTTCCCAGCGTCGCCTTTCGCGCCATACACCAAGTTCTCGCCAGAAATGGCGCGCAATCAGTTTCTGAACCGCCTTGGCTCGCGCTCATCTCTCTGCCTGGTCTATGAGGTTGCAGGAGAGGCGCAGGGGATCTTTGTTGGCGCGGCTGTTGACTATCCGAACGCACCGCTGCGTATCGGCATTGAAATCGTCAAGTGGATATCACCAGCACACCGCGGCCCCGCATGGCCCAAGATGGTGAATTGGTTTGAGGCGTGGGCGATCGGCAACGGCTGTACGCTTACCAATATCAGTGATGACGGATCGCTTACCAAATGGTGCGACCGAAACGGCTACCAGTTCGCGGAATCCAACCGCGTGAAGCCGTTATACTAGGTTCGCAGGTTTAGTATAAATGGCATTTCTAGGAATTGGCGCGCTCGTTGGTGGCGGCCTCTTCGGTGCGGCAGTTGATTTTGCCGTTACCGCAGCCGTGTCCATCGGCATCAGCTATGCCGCACAAGCGCTTGCCGGCAAGCCAGCGGCGACGACCACAGACGCGTCATTCTCCACCCAAGGCCAACTGACGTTTGGTGGCACAGTCGCGCGCTGCGCACTGTTCGGGTACTGCGCAACTGCAGGCTCGCTCGCGTACGCCAATACGTGGGGCACCTCTGATGACGGCAAGACGCCGAACGCCTACATCACCCAGGTTATCGCGCTTAGCGATATCCCAGTAGCCGGCCTGCAGGGCGTTTGGGTCAATGGCCAGAAGTGTACGCTTGGCACATTGGATTCGGAGAAGGGCTATGCCATCACCGAATACAATAAGGCCGCTAAAGACTATCTCTGGGTTAAGTTCTACGACGGTACCCAGACGACGGCGGACGGCCTCTGCGTCAATAAGGTGGCGTCAACAGACCGCCCGTATGAGGCAACCCGTGTTGCCACCGGCTGTGCCTATGCGGTCTGCACTGCGCTGGTTGAGGACACGCTTTATACCGGGATCCCTCAGTTCAGGTTTGAAATTCAGGGTGCCAAGCTTTACGACATCACCAAGGATGACACGGCGGGCGGCTCGGGCGACCAGCGATGGTCCGACCCATCCACATGGGGTGGCGACGGCGACAACCTGCCTGCCGTGCAGATCTACAACATCCTGCGCGGTATCAACTACAATGGTGCGTGGTTCTACGGGCTACAGAACGTAACCGGCGCCAAACTGCCTTACGTCAGTTGGTCGCAGGCCATCAATAAGTGCCGCGCGACCGTTACCGGCCTTGACGGGCTCGAGCCGCAGTATCGCACGGGCGGCCAGATCAATATCAGCGCGCAAGTCGCGGATACTGTTCAGGCCATCTTGACGGGGTGCCAAGGCAGACTGTCTGAGGTCGGCGGCTCCTATAAACTGCATGTCGGAGAGCCTGACGGGTTTAGCGCAAGCTTCACCGACGACGATATTCTTTCGACCGAAGAGCAGTCGTTCTCGCCATTCTTTGGTCTGAGCGAAAGCATCAACGGCATTTCCGGCAACTATCCGGAGCCGGCTGAGGGATGGGCCAGCAAGCCCGCGCCAGATCTTTACAGCGCTGCTTTTGAGGCCGAGGACGGCAATCGCCGGCTCATGGCTGCTGTGCAGTACGACTTTGTTCCGTACTCGGAGCAGGTCCAACGGCTCATGCTGTCGGCCCTCAATGAGGCCCGCCGCGCTCGTCAGCACACGATTGTTCTGCCACCAGAGTACTGGCCGGTTGAGCCTGGCGACTTTGTTTCGTGGACCTCGGAGCGTAACGGATACACGGACAAACTTTTCCGTGTTGATGGCACGACCGATAAGGCGAACCTTGACGTAATTGTCGTCCTCACCGAGGTTGACCCATCAGACTATGACTGGGACCACGGAGACTACCAGCCTCCGACCCTCGGCCAGGTTGGTGTCATTCGCGTGCCTGCGCAGGGCGTGCTTGCGTGGGGTGCAAATGGCTACACGCTTGTTGACAAAGACGGCTTCACTCGTCGTCCAGCCATCCAACTTTCGTGGGACGGTGACGTTCCCGGCATTGTTGGCGTCCAGTACGAGCTCGCGCACGAGAACCCTGCGACCGACGAGTGGATAACTATTGACCGAAACAGGACAGACCAGGTTGCTGCTGGCGCGCTGATCATCTGGAACGGCCTGCTGCCTGACGAACCATACCGGGTGCGTGGGCAGTATATTCCCAATACTCCGCGTGACATGCTTTGGTCCGATTGGATCGATGTCACTACGCCGAATGTCAAGCTAAGCCTGGCCGACTTTGACGCTGCGCTGCATGCTCAAGTCACCCAAATTCAGGATCAGCTTAACGAGCAGTTGAATGAAATCACGCAGCGCATTGCTGCGATTGCGGCCAATCAGGACGCCCGTAACTGGCTCGATAAACAGACCATCCGTACGCAACTGACCTCGCGTTCTGATGCTGCGTTTGCCGGGATTGATGAGGTGCGTACGGTAGCCACCGACACCCAGGTAGCGTTTGCCAGCTTTCAGACTACAGTTACCGCTCAGTTTGGCACCGTAAACGCGTCCATCACCACCAACAGCACCGCGATTGCGACGCTGAATGGATACGCAGCAGCGCAGTACAGTGTGACGCTGAACGTTAATGGCTACGCGACCGGATTCAACCTGCTCAATGGCGGCTCTGGAACGTCGGCGTTCATCGTTGTTTCTGACAAGTTCCAGGTTCAGCAGCCGGGATACAACGGTAGCGCGCCTTTGTCTGTGTTCACAATCGGCACGAATGCGAGTGGTCCGGCGATCGGCATCAGCGGTAACTTGTATCTTGATGGCACGATAACAGCGCGCATGATGAACGTCGGTACCCTGAGTGCTATTACAGCGAACGTCGGAACGCTGACTGCAGGCACTATCCAAAGCGCAAGCGGCAAGATGGTTATGAACCTTACTGCTGGCACGTTGATCATTTCCGACTGATGTCCACGGATCGAATTTACATCGATGGCACGCGCGTTACCGTCTCAAAGCCAGGTTACAGCGCGTCAAGCCCTCCTGCGGTAGATTATGCGTATCTGTCGCTGGACTCGCGCCTGAATCAGGGGCGCCCGTTAGAAGTTGGCTTGTTCACTGGCGCCGTGTTCGGCGGCACCAAGATGTTCTATTCAACGACTTATCCTCATCCTCCGGCAATTGACGTATTCGGATGGAGTGGAAGCGGTGGCGTATACAGCGTCGGCAAATCGATTGTGACGAACGACGCAAGCGGCTCAACCGTATATCAGCGCACCAGCTGGGTTCCAATCCTTTACACTGACGGCTTCCTTATTACAGACGACGTGCAATTTCGTCACGCGCGCATCTGGGGAACGACGCTGAACCTATATTACATCGCTTGGCAGGTTTGGTGAAATGGTCCAGCGGTTTCTTGCTGGCGGCCCGCATCCAGCGCTCGGTACCATGGGGGTTTGGTTGTCTAGAGATGGCGTCGATGTCACGACGGCAACAGCCAACAGCGACTTCCTTCTTCGGCCTGAGACAAAAAACGATCAGATAGTGTTGTCCGGGTCAATCTATCTGCCGATAGGAAGCGGCACTCAGACAATACTGTATCCTGCCACGTTCACAAAAGCTCCGTACGTATGGTTTCAGGCTTATACGATCAGCGGTCAGGCCATGTATCCATCAGACCTAAACATGACGGCGAACGCTTTCACCAGCGGAGGAATCTTGTTCTATGAGGCCGGCATGGCTCTGACGTTCCAGAACGACAGAATCTCAATGAACAATACGACCGACAACAACAACTTCACTGTTGATTACATGATCTTTTATAGAAGCATCGGGGCGTAGTGACCCAGCGCGTTCTAATTCAAGGCGGCGCATCTGCAGCGATTAGTGTAAGCCTGCCTGGCGTAGACGTCGCGACGGCGAGCATTGACCAGATGGCGTTCGACTCCAGATGGTCTGGGCACCAGTTCTTTGCATCTGGGACGCTTGACAGCATCAACGACAGTCATGCCGCGTTCAATTTTGGTCCGCTAGACCAGATACCGTTTCTAGTTGGGTACGTTGATACGAACGTCAATTTTCCAGGCATGCAGTATCTCGGCCTCACCATGTTTCGCGGCAACAGCAGCGACTATTGGCTTCAGGCGTCGGTTACGACATCCCAGCTGATATTCAGATTTAAGTTCGGCGCGACGGTCACTGGGAGATTGTACTACGCACTTTTTAGGAGGATTGCTGGGTGACAACGGTAGATCTCGACATTGCGTGGTCATCGCCGGGATATTTGCCAGTAGCGGCAGAACCGGTGGCCGCAAGTGCTGACAATCCGGTCATCCTTGACGACGGAACTCCGCCCGAAGAGGCGAAGAAGCCCAAAATTATCGTGATCCATGACGACAATGGAGTGATTACCCAGACGATCCTGCAAGTGGAGATTGGCACACAGGCGCTGTCTGATCGGTATGTGGAAATGGGAATCCAGCACATTCTGTACGATGGCGACGTTGATATTACCAATGCATACGTGAAGGACGGCGAGGTTATGCCCAAGCCGACAGTTTCGATTGATGGCGATGTGCGTTCGATTAAAGCCGATGGCATTGACTCCCTGTCGCTAAACGTCTCGCCTTCGGAGTTTGACGTGTTTGTGGCTCTGGACGGTGCCGTTATCCATCAAGAGAATGTGGTGGATGGGAAGCTTGAGTTTTCGGTGGACCATCCGGGCTCGTACATCATCGGAATTGCTCCGGCCCATCCATATCGACCGCTGCGGCTTGAGATTGAGGCGACGGCGTGAAGATTAGCGTTGTCGAAACTTTGCGGCCGAAGATGGAGGCGCGTGTCAACCAGTTCTACATGGTAGATGGTCACGACATTGCTCACGACCGGAAGCGCACGTTAGCGCAGTTAGTAGCTAACGGCGCGAAGCCAACAGCGGAATTCAAAGCCGCTGCTGATATTGAAGGCGTCACGCCGCAGGCCTTGGCTGCAACGATCCTCAACAAGCCAGACGATCTGATGACCAAAGAGAACGCGCGCCGCGCCATGGTTTTGCGAGTGCGTGCGGCAAAGACGCCAGACGACCTTAAGGCCATTGAGGCCGAGATGGATGCGGCGCGCACGCTGCCCGTCACGTCCCGCTTTATCTAGCCATACCATACCATTTTTTAGTTGAGGGTTTTTCTGAATGACTGCGCTTGCCAGTTACTCGACCGGCACCGTCACGATTGCGGACAATGGGACAACCGTAACCGGTGCTGGCGTTATTTGGTCTGACATCAACGCTCTGCCTGGTGACGTTCTTCAGGTTGGCGATGTTCTGACCGTCATTACAGATAAGACCGACACGAGTCACCTCATCATTCCTCCGTGGGGTGGTGGTGCACAGGCAGGTGCTGCGTACACAATCTGGAAGGTCTCACCGCTGCGCTTCGCTGGTGCGCAGGCGATGCAGTTCGTAAACGACCTGGTTGCCAAGCTCAACTCAAGCGGTCTGCTTTGGTATTTGCCAGAGGGCTACACCGATCCCAATGACATCGTCCCAGCAATGACCGCTGACGACGGGCAGGGCATCCTGAAAATCGATACCGGATCGCTCTGGGTGATGCAGGGCGGAACGTGGATCCCGGCTGGTACCTATAAGGGCTTTCAGTACAAGGGCGCCTATAACCCAGCCACATCTTACGTCATCAACGACGTCCTAACGTCTGCTGGCAATGCGTATATCGTCAAAGCCCCGACGACTGGTCATGCGCCGCCGAACGCTACGTATTACGACGTGTTCGCCAGCAAGGGTGATACGGGGGCGACTGGTCCAACAGGCGCTACTGGCGCTGGTTATGGCGGGGCGTCGTCGACCAGCCTCGCTATAGGTGCTGGAACCAAAGCCTTCTCGATACTCGCCGGTTATGCGTATCAGAATGGTGCGCGCGTGCGTGCCAGTTCGGCTGCGAACACCTCCAACTGGATGGAGGGACTGGCGACGTATAGCGGCACCGTCATGACTATCACGGTTGATAAATTCAACGGCGCCGGAACGTTCGCGGATTGGAATTTCAACGTCGTTGGCCAGCCTGGCGCTGGCGACCTCTCGAGCGCCAACAATCTTTCTGACGTTGCGAGTCCTAAGACTGCAAAAGACAATCTTTCGGTCCATGGCGCCGACGTTGCGTCTGCAGCAACAATCAATCTGGAGGCCGCGACCGGCGATCTGGTCGATGTCACCGGCACGACGACCATCAATTTCATCACCTTGAGCGAAGGACACGAGCGCACCGTCCGCTTTGCCGGCGCGCTGACGTTGACCCATGGGGCGTCGCTGTTGCTTCCCAGTCAGGCTAATATAACGACCGCGGCCGGTGATTTCGCCGTGTTTCGTGGTTATGCATCGGGTGTCGTTCGTTGCGTGGGATACTCGCGGTTTAACGGCACAGGCCTCGTCACCGCTGCGAAAGCCGATCAGATAGCTGCGACCAGCACGGTCGCAAGCGTTGTGCCTGCTGTTCAGCAATATCATCCGAGTGCGGCGAAGGCGTGGGCCTTTATTAGCAACTCAGGAGCTATCGCTACTAGCTACAATGTCTCTTCAGTCACTAAGACTGGAACGGGGCAGTTCACGGTCAATTTTACGGTGCCGTTTGCGACGGCGAACTACGTCGTGAGTGCTGATTTGTATATTAGTGCTTCGAGCGGGCAAGTGTGTTCGATCGCGCTGCCAGCCGCAGGAAGCTGCTCGTATTACACTACGACAAATACAGGAACTGTCACCGATACAGGCATAGGTGGTGTTTTCTTTATGGCTTGCGGTACTCAGTAAGGGGCTGATGAATGAAAGCAATTGTTTATACACGCGGGGACGGCGGCGTCAGCGTGTGTTACCCGGTCATTTCGCAGGATGACGAAGAAGGTTTTTCCGAGCAGCACGCGATAGATCGCGCATTGGGGAAAGACATCCCAATAGATGCAGTGTCGCCAACGGTCGTCGACCTAGAGGCTATCCCGCAAGATCAAACGTTTTCTGATGCCTGGCAGCAGAGCGGCGGAGCGATTGTGCACAACATGGAAAAGTGCCGCGCGATCCTCAGGGACAGAATGCGTTTCTCACGCGCGCCCAAGCTAGCTGTCCTGGACATTGAGTATCAGCGGGCTGATGAGGTGGGCGACGTCGCCCGCAAGCAAGCAATTGCTGCAAAGAAGCAAAAGCTTAGGGACGTGACTAAGTTGCCAGAGATTGACGCTGCTACAACGCTAGAAGCACTCAAAGCGGTTTGGCCTCAAGATGTCCTTGGATCGGTAAGCTGAGTTCTGAAGCGGCATCTCGCCACGATGGAAGCGCATAAGAGTCAGTCGCGCGCCGACCTTAATTTGAACAAGCCGCGCGAAGCGGGCGTGCACGAACAATGGAACCACGCCCTGGGTTTGACCAGGCCGCATCTAGTCTCGTGCAACCGACCTTGCCTGCGTATTAAGGGCAGCAGGCAAGCCTAAGAGCGCGACAAGGTCCTGCAGCACCTTTGGGCTGAGGTTGCGGCGAATGTGGCCGCCGTCGCGGTACAGGAACTCGTTGTTCAACCACGTTGTGCATCCCGCAGCACCGCACAGCGCGTCGCGCGGGATCACGACGGTGACGTTCGGGTGCCGATGCGCGATGTCCCGAAGCATGTTGTCGGTCGGAATCGAAAACGTTTGCAGCTGCTTCTGTTCAACTTGGTCGGGAGCGCACTGTCGCCGCAAAAGGCCGGTTAGACCGAGCGTGGCACAGGGTATGGGATCGCGCAGGAATTGCGGCATCATCCCAAAGATCACGAACCTGCGACCGGGGCTCGAGGCCTGCAGGATCAGATCTTCAAGGCCGGCTGTATCGAGCTCGATCCCGGTCTTGTTGCCGAGCGTGCCGTCCTGCTCCGTGATCGATGGAAGGTACGCCCAGGCTGACGCCAGGATTACGAGGTTGATCGACGGGTCATCGTGAAGGAGGTTGATCGCACGCTGCCTCTGATCGGCGCATTGTTCGCGGTAATTAGGCAGTCCGGCATAGTTACGGTAGATATGCTGATTGAACGTTGCGGGGCAGGAGGCAAAGAGCAACGTCCCGTAATCCGGAATGGCAGTTTGCACCAGCGGCGCGGAATGCTCAGCGTGACTGTCGCCCCACAGGAGAGCTTTTGACTTGGCCGTCGCCCACGGCTGTCCGAACGTGCAATAGGTGTTGTTTAGCTGGGGCACGAACTTAAATGCCGGACACGGCCATTCCCACATGACCTCGAGGCTGCGTAACTCCTCGATCTCGGGCGGTATGCGTTGCGGAAAACCGTCAGCGCTGTCGACATACATGCCGCCGCAGAAGATCATGAGCGCGGCAGCGAGCCCGGCAATGACGGTCTTCGATGCGTCGGGGTGAGGGCGGCGGAACGGCCGCTCTATGTAGCGAAAGGACAGGGCAGCAAGCGCGATCGAGACGAGTGCGAGCGCGATTGCTTCCCGGATCCGCGGTTCGCCGTTGTTGATGTAGATGCGGTACAGCACCCACACCGGCCAGTGCCAGAGGTAGAGACTATAGGAGATCAGGCCGAACGGGGCGAGGAGGCCGAGACATCGCGCAGAGCGCGCGCCTGTGTCGCGGGGCCAAATGACCAGCGCAGCCCCGACGCAGGGTAATAGCGCCGTGGCGCTCGAAAATGTCTCTTCGCTGATTATCACGAAGCCGGTGATGATCATTGCGAGGCCGGCGACGGTAGCAAACTCGGCACCCTTGCCGCGCAGCCGCGGCAGGAAGGCGAGTAGCGCGCCAAGCGAGAGCTCCCACGCGCGCGTCACCGGAAAGTAAAAGGCGGTCTTTGGCTCGTCCGCGAAATAGACCGCGCCAGCGGCAAAGCCAATCATCGTGAGGGCTATGATGATCGCGGTGGTATCGTTGCGCTTTCCGCGTCTGACGACGATCGCGAGCAGGATCGGCCACACGACATAGAACTGCTCTTCGACGCCCAGCGACCATGTATGCAGCAGGGGCAACAGGTCGGCGGACCGATCGAAATAGCCGGTGTGGTTGAGGAAGTAGAAGTTCGACGTTCCGAAGGCGGCTCCGGCCGCGCTGTTGGCGAGGCTGACATAGTCGCCCGGCATCAACAGCAGGTTGCCGGCAATGAGCGTCACGCTCAGCACGACGAGCAGCGCCGGCAGGATCCGTCTGACGCGCCGATCGTAGAAGCCAAGGATCGAAAACCGGTCCTGCTCGATCTCCTTCGCAAGGATCGAGGTGATCAGAAAGCCTGAGATCACGAAGAAGACGTCGACACCAGTGAACCCGCCTGTCAGCCGCCAACTCGGGGGTAACGACAGTCCATAGTGAAAGGCAAGTACGGACAGGACGGCGACGGCGCGCAGCCCATCGATATCGCGGCGATAGTCTGCATCCGCAATTAACCGGTCCCGCCCCATAACACCATGCATTCCGCGCCTCTATCACTGAATTGAGAAGGGGATTTCGCCGCGTGCTCGCCCCGATGGCACTTGGACCTCTTCAGCGAATGCCTATCCCACAGCGTACTGTGAGATCAGCCATGTCAGATAGCCAACGCTGACAGGAGAAAAGAGCATCGCAACGCTCTTAAAGACTACGCCAGTGCAGGCGACGCCGTTACACGCGTTCCAACTGCTTGCAAAGAAGTGACCACACGCGAAAAGGCCAAGAGCGAGCGATGTCATGCACCTGCCTTCAGTTCCGTATGAGATAGTTTCGATGGCATCCAGGATGGCGATTAGCGCTTTGACAATGGCATCGAAGACGCCGGAAAGTCCAAATGCGCGCAGCCACCAAATGGGCCAAAGACAAGAGCCAGTGACTTGTTTGATGCCGACTCGGCCAGCGCGGGAAAAAGCCCTGAATGTGCCCAGTGCGCCGTATGCATAAATTACAATGGCCGCAACAGTAACTATCGTGAAAGTATCCATCGGGAAAGCCCCCCATCCCGCGCCTTTAACTCGCTGTGAGTCTGGATTGTATCAACTTTCGCGCGAGGTCAAGCCAGCTTTAGACGGCCTTCACCGACTATTCACGACGCTCTGAATCCGGATCGTCGCGGTAGGCAAGCCTCTTGGTCTTGCTCTGTAATACCAAGCCCCAAGAACCCGCCTGATTGTCTCGCAGCTTGTCTCGCAGCGGGTCGCGCAACAATACCTCTCCACAACCTATCAGATCAAGCGACCATTTTAGCCACTTGACAGCGGCCCACATGGGCCAGTGCCGACTCATTCACAACACAGGAATAGTATGACGAAACTCATTTCGTGGGTGCGCAGCCGCGCGCCCAAACTCATTGATAATTGGCGCACCGAGCTCCACAGGCTGTGGTCTGTGCGGGTGAACATCGCGTACGGCGTATTCACCGGAATCGCGCTGGTGCTTAGCGCTTTCGTTGACGTGTTTAATCCGTGGTTCCTGCTTGGCATCTCGGTTTTCGTATCGGTCGCGACCGTCCTGCTGCGCCTTGTTAAGCAGGATCCGCCAACCACTGAGGCTGTCCCATCTGCCGCGCCAGGCCCAGCGCCTGAGGTGCCGGCATGAGTGCGCGCAAGACGGCAATTACCGTTGCCAGCGCTGCAGCCATCGCAATGGTGCTGCCAGCGGTCAAAAAGTCCGAAGGCTATTGGCCGACCGTGAAGGTTGACACAATTGGCACGGGCCGGCCCTGCACGGGCGGTTATGGTGAGACTGAGGATGTTAAGTGCGGTGAGACGCACACTGAGGCGTACTGGTCTGCCCGGCTCGAGAAGCGCATGCGGGAATACGATGCCCGAATTGGTGCGTGTATCCACGTTGAGGTGCCCGATAGTGTTCGCGCAGCCATGCTCACCACGTCCTATAACGCTGGGACCGGTGCGGTGTGTAAATCGCCGATGGTCGCCAGGATCAACGCTGGTGATTTCCGCGGCGCATGCGCTGCGCTGCTAACCAAGGACAGGAACGGAAATTACAACGGTTGGTACATCCGTGCACAGGGAAGAATCGTCAGGGGCCTGATTAACCGGCGCCGCGATGACCAGAAGATGTGTTTCTCTGGCGTCGATCAAAAGCCCAAGGCCAGCAATGACGCGGCAATTAAGGCTGCGGCCGATGCGCTGCCGGCAAAAGTGAAAGAGGACTTTAAGGCCGCGCCACCGGAAGGACCGCCCTGTTACGGACGGTATGTGGATGACCGCACGTACACCTCACATCCGGAATGTCGCGCGCCTCAGCCTGTCGCGCCAGCACAGGCACCAGCGCCAGCCAAGCCAGCCTGGCACAAGTGGATTTTCAAATGATCTGGATTCTGTCTTACCTCAGCGCGAATTTCGCGCTGGTGCTGGCCACCGGCTTGGGCGTGCTGGCCTTGGCGGCAATCGCCTGGTTCACCAAGAACTGGAAGGCTGCCGTTGCAGCCGGCATGGTTCTTATCGCTGGCCTTGCGTATCAGCAGATTGACCACAACGCCTACAACCGCGCACAGGCCGAGCAAAAGGCCCGCGAGGTGGCCGTGTTGCAGGGGCGCATTGCGGCGCTTGAGCGAGCGAATGCCGCCGACGCTGCCCGCGCCACAGCCGATGCAGCCGAAATTAGCAGGCTGAGACAACTGGCCTCGCAGACGCCAGCCAATGACACGCCGTGTTTGCCATTAGACGCGGCCAAGAGGGTGGAGGATATCCATTGACTTATCAGTTGTTAATGACTGTTGGGGTGAGCCTTGCTCTTGCGGTGATGCTTGCTGGGTGCGACCCGGCTGCCAACACCGTGTCAGGCTCGCTGCCATCGGTGCCCGCAGACATCCAGGCCTGCTTCAGGGCAGGCCCTGTCAAGGTGCCTCAGAAGGCCCTGACAGTGGCCGAGGTTGAGTCTCTCTGGAAGGAGGACCGCGTGCGCCTCGTCATTGAACAGCGCTGTGGCAGGCGGTTTCTGGCCTGGTACGGCGACCTTCGGAAGGGCTGGCGCTAGTGGGTGGAATGGAAATAACGGCAGCGGTTGTGGTGACCGTGGTTTTGGCGATCGGCGGCTGGATTTGGCGGCTGGCCACCAGGCTGGCCAAAGCCGAGGCGCGCACGACAGCGGCTGAAGTGCTGGCCTCGGCAGCGTCGGTCAAGGCCAGCGGTTTGGAAAAGGATCTTGCCGCTCATCGCGAGCACGTGGCAGCTGAGTACCTGAGCAAGGACTCGATGAAGGAAATCACGGCGGCCATTAATAGGCTGGGCGACCGACTTGACGGTTTCTTCCTTCAGTTCGTGAAGCGGCCGGAATGAGGCGGCTCATATCGCCACGGCGAGGCTTGGTAAACCTTCATAGTCTAGGCAACCCTCAGCCTTGGTAGGTGCGTCGCAGTTCGCTTTTGGCGATAGTGTCTCATCTCGCAGATCATTGCGCGATATCGTCACTCGTAAGGGAGCAGAAACATGTCCAGACTTCAGGGGACGTATGTGAACGACAACATCGGAGCTAAGCTTGTAATTTCACAGGCTAACGATTCGAACGGTCAGATTACTGCTGCTTCGATCAGCTATGATGGCCATAACTATCCTGCGACCGGCCACTACCACTTCAAGAACAGCACCGGACCAACCACGGTAGCTGTTCTAACTGGTCTTGACGATGACACTGGCTATATCGCCTTATCCTTGACCGCAGAAAACCAGGAGTTCAAACGGCTGAAGAGTTTCGGTGGACTCGTCAATTTCAATGCCGAAACTATCGGCTTGGGCGGCGCCTTCATTCGCCAATGATGCAGAATGTAGCTTCGGGTTTCACACGGCCACGCTCGACCGTTTGGGGCAGTAGGAAAGGAACGTCCTCGCCGCCGAAATCCTAAGCGCGGGTCTCTCTTCCATCTGGATGCCTGCGCACCTAGCGCGCCAAATCCTCAGTGAGTGCTGGCTCCCGTGCTGATTGCTTCGTACGAAACGTACATCGCCGCGTTCATGGACAGAATCGCTATTTTTGAAACAAGCTCTCCGTTATGCTGTTGGCGGAAGCATGGAGTGCGGCGATGGCTAATGAACAGTTCGATTTCCCAGGCCGGATTGCAGAGATCGAAATCGACGAGTCGGCGGCGGTCTGCGTTGACCAAGTCGGCGACGAAATCACCATTGTCATCGCTAGCGTTGTCGGCGTTTATTTCGAAGTGACAGCTGATCAGGCGATTGAACTGTCACGGGCCTTGGCTCTCGCCGCCGCTAACGCCAAGAAATACAGCGCGTCAACCGAGGCGTAGTGGCACGTTACTTTTGAGCGATCCAAAATCGCTGGATGCTCGCTCACCACGTCGCGCTCAGTCACGCCGCTGACGGGTCTTCCGGGATTCGCGGGTTAGTTGCGACATGCGCCGGTGCGGGCGGCACCTACGCAAGCGAGTAGGTGCGGGACTTGGATTGCCGTGTCAGGTTGGGGGACCGCAGCGTGCCAGTCTGTGGCTTGCCGCGTTCCCAGAGTGGGCACGCTTCGTTCAATGCTGGAGATGTGGAGTGCGCGGCGACACCCGTACACCCAACCGTTCGGTCGGTGTGTCACATAGCTACGGAATTGCAGAGGCTTGTTAAGCTCATAGGTGCCGCATCTCGTTCAACCGCGTCGGGTAGTGACGCGCCACTGCAGACGAGGCCCAGACCTAGCAGCCGGCGCCGGCAGGGGATGGTCGTGGCGGTGAAGGGGAGGGGGCGCTAAGTCTCAGCCTCAACCCTGGCGATTTGATAGTCCAGTAAAGGGAGTTTGATATGTTTGAGCAGAGTGAGCAATCTAATATCACCGACAGCATGATTGTTGCCGGCAGTGATGTAATCGAGGAGTTTTGGGTTGATCTCAGATCACCAGTCGGAAGTGCTTTGGCCCTGGTGCCGAAACTGGTGGAGAGGGTTTATAGCGCGATGGAGACTGCTCGACAGTTACCCCCAGAGCTTTGCCGTGGCAGCATCGTAGAAAGTGACGGTTAGTGGGAAGCGGTCCCCTCGCTTCGTTTTTCGCTCTCGAACAAGGAACTCTGCGTTCTCTATGGCCTCTTTATTCTCCTTCTTGGTCGGGTCACCGTACAGGCCAACCAAGAGGTTGGCGCATCCACCGCCAGAGATGCACCTAAGCACATGGGAATCGTTTTCCGCCAACGAATGACCGAAAATAACAACAGCGTTCTTGCTTGAGATGCAGCAGGTTTCAAAACTCCGTAACGCTTTATGCAAGTAAGCGCTGTGCATGATGCGCTCCATCTTGCTCTCGGAGGTACCCTCAGCCACGAAAAGAGGGTACTTGTTCTCATCGAGCGCAGCTCTGATCTGATCAACAATGGCCGTATCTGTTTTCGACCATGTGTATTTTATGATCTCTGTGTGCTGATCGAACAGATGGAGAGCGCCGTGCAAATAATACACGGTCGCAGAATTGGCCTGCTGCCACGATACATACGGTAACTCGCGACCTTCATCCGGATGGCGAAAACCGTCATCAGGGCGGATGAGGAGTTCGTCGACTGCATCCTGCATCAACGCCCAATAGAGCAGCACGTCATAGTTCAAAGTAAAAATGTGATCGAATCTCGAAAGAAAGGCTCTGCATGAAGCATATTGTTCGCTCGTAACATCGTACGGTCTGTCGGGGTGGCGTTTCGCGATTGCAGAGACGAGCGCGTTCTTAATTGCTGCTGCGTCCGCCTGTACTCGCGCCACTATGGAAGACAGTTTTGGATCGTAAATTCCCAGCACGATTGCGGTGTCCTCAAGACGACGAATTACAAGTTCAAAATCTCGCGTTTTGAGGGCATCAAATATCTTGGGAATGTGCGGCGATTTAGAAAAATCGGCATTATCATAGAGTGAACCGTAAGTAAAAATATTTGGTTTAAGGGCAATACTGAAGCCGTTTCCAAGCAGTAGGTGTGTTCTTGACGAGCCTGCTATTGCTTTCATCGCCTGTTCGAAACCGTGGATGCTTGGCATTTTCCACCGCAGAATTGAGAAAAGGAAGCTCGTAAGGGGCGCGAGACAATTAACGACCATGGGTCGATAGGTAGCGGGAGGGAGCGCTATCTTGCTAATAGTTCTGCCTCAGCCGCCATCGAGAAAACCAGCTGTCAGTATCGCGATGTCCGATGCCCAGCGGCGCCCGTGTACGGATTGGTTGCGACGTAGGGGCTGCACGTAAGTCCCGTTGCTCCTGGTATAGCCGGACGAGGTATGCGTGTTCGGATTTGTCCACTGCGCCTGTGCGGCTGTGGCGGCGAACATCAGACTGACGGCCAAAACGAGCTTCTTCATTGTGAGTCCCCCCGTGATGTGTTCGGCGATGTCATAAACCACACCGCGATGGCTATGCAACCACGGGTTAATACGGGGGGACAATGCTACTGGCATAGTGCAATGTCTTGCAAGCACCCTGTCAATTTAGACAGGTGAGTCCCGCTCCAATATGAGCGCATGATCGCCGCTAACGGACGGGGGCCATTGCTATGCGGCGCTATTATTTCCCGATCATTCACAACGGGCATCTACAGCCAGACGAGGAGGGTGAAATGTTCGGCTCGGCAGATCTCGCGGAGCAATACGGTGCCCGTGTTGCTCGAGATATCGGAAGCGATCCCGAGTACGATCACGCCAGCGGCACGGTCGTAATGGTGGTTGATGGCGAAGGCGCGAACATCGCGCGGTATGGGGTTTGTGGTGGCTCGTTAAACGGTGATCACTGGGCTGAGGCCGTGGCGGCGTTTAACTGAAGAGTGAGGTCGGCACGTGCAGGCTCGGCACGAGGCCGCTAACCTTCAACCGACCTTCCAGTCTCGTGCGGCTTACGGGGCCGCCAAGCCTTTTCGCCTCGCTCCCAGACTAGAGTTTCTTCTGTCAACTTGCGAAACTCTCTCAGTACACCTTTCGATATCGCGAGATTGCCGTTGTCATTCGTGTAAACGTAGGCATCTCCCCAAGTCTCTTTGATCTTGCGGGCGACTATCTCTTGATACAGCCAATGAGAGTCGCCCATAAATTCAATCATCCATTCGGCAACTTCTTTGTTCGTCATCATGTCTGGCTGCGCTCCGTGGGAAGGCGCGATCCACGACCGCGCTTGTTGGCCTTGGAGTTGGCTTGCAGGCTTGCCATCGGCGTGAGCGAGAACCACACCAGTAAGCCGCCTCTCGGTTGGCTGACGAAGGTCGAGTGATACTCCGGTGACGTTATCCACCAGATCAGGTGGGGTAATCACGGCCTAGTCCAATGAGTATTGTTCCCCCAGTCAATCGCCTTGATATTCTGATCCAGGCGTCCAGTTAGGCCCCAGCATGCGATGGATTGAACTGTCGCGAAAGATCCGACCGAGATTTGGCCGACTTCATTCGTGCAAATGACGGTCGCTGAGTTTGGCGGTGTCTCGAGCTTTGTTTGACCTCCTGGAACCTGACACTGGCCCTCACATTTCCAGAGGCCCGCGATATTGGGTCTGTCCAAGGACAGGATTGCCGTCTGTGCGAACGCAGTGGCCGGGACCGCCATCACTACTGCCGTCGCAACAAGTAAACTGCGGATAGTCATCATACACCTCATCGTGCATACGGAGATATCTCGCTCGATGGGCGGCACGCTAATCAGGTAAGCGTGCAAGTGGCTAGCTCCTGACTCAGGTAGGTGACGCTGCTGGCGATAACAGCTGTCGTTTTCGTACGGTTTTTGGGACGAGGGCTAGGTGACTATGAACGACGACTATCGGGTTGAACGTGCCGCGCGCGCAATCTGCAAGGCCGACGGTAACGATCCGGATCGGCAGGTGCCGACGGGACGAATGGAGACCGTGCGGGAAGATCACGCGCTCGTGTGCAGAGAGGCCACTGAAAGTGCGTGGCGAAAATATGAGAAAGAGGCACAGCGCTTCATCGCGGCTTTGGATGCGATGAGCGATGATTAGCCCCGCAGAGAGAGATGGTTTTAGCGCAACTCAGCCTTCGCCTTCATCCCCATATCGACCAGACGCCTGATTGCTTCAACGCTTGGCTAGCCTCACGCCAGGCCCGCCATCGATCGATTGGCCGTCCTCGAGGAAGACGACGCCGGCCGATTCGAAGGCGCGGCTCAGGACGTCAAGCGTGGCATATTGCGGGGCAGATTTGCCGCCCTCGAAATTTCTTATGGTCGCATTACCGACCTTGGACGCGTCGGCCAGTTGCTGTTGTGACCAATCGAGAAGCGCCCTGGCGGCGCGGCATTGTGCTGCTGTGATCATTTAACCGTTATAGCAGCTCGAAGAAATTTAGCTAGGCCTAGCGGTTTTCGCTTGCGTTAGCGTTAACGATCGTTTATCGCTAGCCGTATTGGAAATCGCTTTAGGAACCCGCCCAATGCAGCAGACCGCCGACCGAGCCACCTCCCTTTCTCAGTTCCTCTACACTCACGAAAAGCTACGCAATCTAACCCGTGGCCCGCTTCCCAGGGCCATCGTTGATGAGATGGTCCACACTGCCCACGGCATCGCTGTCCGGGCCCTCGATGCACCTGCTGCGGATTGGCGAGAACTGAGCCGGAAGGCCCTGCTGCTGCTTGATGAGTTGCCCTATGAGCCCGAGTGGCTCGATAGGATCTGCGACAGCCTCAGCGAAGATGCGGCGCGCCTCGAGCTGGCAGACAGGGCGGACGGCCAGACGTTCGAGACGTTGAAGGAGGCTGAAGAATTCCTATCCGATATCGGATTCCGCTTAGTGCCGGACAGTTGCGATTGGCGCAATGACGCTGGCGACGACGCCGGGTGCTACGCTTTCGAGGGTGGGTACTGCGTCAAGAGCGGGACGCTTGAATCGGCAGGGCGCGTCTGTCGTGGTGCTGGTGCGTTCGCACAAGCTGCAGAATAGCCGGAATCGGACAAGAAAAACGGGCCTGTACGATGTATGTACAGGCCCGCTTTCCGTTCTAGACGCTGCCGCGTCGGCCAGTAAATGTAGCGGTTTCTAAGCTTGCATCATACACCATCCTTCAGGGCGCTTCTAGCGCCGCCGAGGCCCTCAAGGGGGGCGCTCTACTTTTCGCGTATGCTTCGAGCGGGGCACGATTCGCTAGGAGCGCGACATGGGCGACGCGAGCACAACAGCAGGCCCCCGCAAGATGCTCGGTGTCAGGCAGGTGCTGGCGATCGTGCCGTTCAGCCGCGCCACTCTTTACAAGGAAATGGACGCTGGCCGCTTCCCCAAGGCGCGCGAGATCGCACCTCGGCGGGTGGCCTGGTACGAGGAGGACATAACAGCATGGCAGGAATCATTAGATAAGAAGGCTGCGCCACAGGGGTGAGGTCCTATGAAAGATTTGATGTCGCTGGAAGGAACGCTGCCGGCTTTGAACCGGCAGTTCTTGCAACAGCGCATGGCGGTTGAGCCAAATCACCGACGATTCATGGCGCGCAAAAGAAAGGCTCCCAACCGTCGAGTAATTTGGGACTATCGCATGCCGGACGATGTGCCGCGTGAATGCCAATACTGTGGTGAGATGTTTTTGCCCAATCTTGACAGACGAGTTGGGCTGATAGCTGCGCCGCCATCAGTGGAAGAGGCTCACCGTCGAGCCCACTGCGGCACGATCTGTGACATGACGTACCTAGCAGGTCTGAGAAGCGTCAAGATCAATCGAGAGCGCATATTCGAGAGCGCGAATTGGCGTTGCTACCTTTGTGACCAGCTCACGCCGCCGGATCTACGCGGTTTTGCTTACAGACCTAACGCCCCGAGCATTGACCACATAGTACCCAAGGGCTGCGGCACAGATGAGGCCGATAACCTGAGATGCTGCTGTAGGCTTTGCAATCTCGAGAAAGGGACCGCTGCTCTATGGAATAAGATATCTATCTATGTGAGTCCGCCTGACATTGACGTTTTCCCAGAGGTGTTGGCCTCGATTTTGCCGAGGCAGCCAACGTTGGAAGATCTGGTTCAGCTATGGCGCACTAACTTTATGTTCGAAGGAAAGCGGGTCGACGTGTACGATCAGAACGCATTCTTGAAGTTCTACAATCTTCTCTCGAGTAAGACCTTATAAACACCTGCGCCGACAAGACAGCCAACAAACGAATAGATCGCAGCGGCGAAAATCCCCTCGCGAAATAGGACAGGACGTCACCAGCGGCAGATCCCGTTGGATAACCCGCAATTGACACATCCACCGCGCCCGCGATGACGGCAATTGTGACGCTGCACGGCAAGATCCAACTGGCGGCAGTTAGGTTGATGCCCCGGTAAAAGGCTAACATCGCCAATGTCAGCACTACACCTGAGGTGAAGGGTAGCCATTTGACCAGCGGGCTAAGCGCATAAAGGCTGTACATTGAATAGCCGATCGGTTGATGAATCTGCTGCCTGCTGCCGTCATGGCTGCACGCTCGTGAACATCATGCTCTGCTCATGCCCTTTAGATAGGCCTCTAGGTCTATCGGGTGGACGAGATAGTTTTCCTGACCCTTGATAAGGTTGAAGTAGAACGTCAGAAGGCCGTTTCCGTCCCGGCCAAAGAGTTCGGCGGGAGTGCGGAAGGCCTGCCTGGCGGCAAACCAATTCCTGTCGAGAACACAAACGCCGTGCACGTGAGAGTGGTCGGAGTCTAGGCGCGCTCGGAGCTTGGCGCAGAAATGATCGTAGGTCGGGCCGAGGCCTTTTTGGGAGAACGCGAAGATGTAATTGCGGGGCGGAACAGTTCCCTTATGTTTTTTTGAAGTTGCCGTCCGCTTGCCTTTGATAGTTTTAAAGCCTGGAACCATGTAGTGGCGCTCTTTGCAGACCTCGCGCATCCGCATGATGGCCTTGATCGATTGGTCTAGGCGTTCCGCATTGAGCACAGACTTCACTTCAATCGTCGCATAGACCATTTCAGCGGGAAACACGCACGAACCGTACTCAACGAGAAGTGGCGAGTTGTTTAAGTTGTCATAGATGACAATGTCGGTTTGTGCGCTGGCTTCGCCGCGGGAATTTATGATCACGCCTGTGCCAACGGAGAATCGCTTTGGAAGCGTCTTAGTGAGAATGTTTTTCAGTATCTCTTCGGCGATGCGCCCACGCTCGACGTTGTGGGGCATGAGTTTCGCAAGTTGATCTTGCGCATGCTGCGCCAGGAATTGCAGGCCGTCGAGATAGATATTATGGCTCGCTGAAGGCGGCGGCTTCGTTTGGTTCGTGCGAGCCATTATGAAATATCCCAATAGAATAGATCGTTGCGTCGGAAATTCTTTCTTCAGAACGGCGGGGAGGTGCCGAGTCGTCGTGGGTGTGGAGGGAGATTTTTCAAATCTGGCCGTCTAGTGCTGGTCGAAGAGGCCACTCGCAGGTTCGAATTAGGCCAGCGTGCTGAGAATACTGCTAACTGCACCAAGGGCGACCGCAATGGCCGACCAGCCAGCCGCGCGCCGGTTCCCTGTGTGCGGTCTCCTCGAGCCATTTTTCTATCGGGGTCATGCCGTCCTCAGCCTTAACATAATTGATTATGGCATCCATTTTGGGGGGCATGCCAATTGCGGATCTATACCAATGCCACGCAGCAAGAAGGCCTGAACCTAACGCCATAGCGGCAAATATCACTGCAGCTGTTTTCACTTCATGATCCCTTGCCCAATTATTAGGATGGCTTGGGCAATGACGCCGGGACAAGTGCTTCGAGAGCAAGCTTCACGAAAGAGGGTGGAAGTGCCCCCTGCTTGGCTTTGCCAGTTAGATACGCCGGCATCTTGTCCTGCAAATAGACGTCTCGCATCCAGCGACGAAACTCACCGAGACAACTATCAGGGTAACAGTATGCAGGCTGCGGGTTGGATGCGGCTTGCGGGAAGTAGCTTGGATAATTGTGCTCATACTGGATGCGAGGCCCATGGATAATTTCTAATCCAGCATCCCGCCAGTGATTGGCCCAATGCTGACCGACGCTGATGTCCGGAATGAACTTGTCGTCTACGTTCGCGCCTTGCCGGATCAGCGTTACGATGATGTCGGACATTTCCTTGAAGACGCTGAAGTAGCCGTGAGGAACCGTGTGAAAGACCAGCGAAACACGGTCGTGAAATAGACTCCAGCTATCCGGAACTCGCGCGCTCGGACTATAGCCGAGTTGGGTATAGATGAACTCTCGCAGCGCCATCCCGGCCAATTGCCGGAAGTTTTGTATCGCTTCGGTTTTGACATTGGCGCCTGCCTCGAACGCGTAATACTCGAGGATCGCAAGACAGACATAATCCGGATAGGCGTAGACTTGCCGCCGCTCATCCGACATGTCGAAATACGGAGCCGGCGGCGTTTGTCCTCGCGCCGAGAGTAGATTCTTAATTGTGGTGATGCGCGGCTTCTGGACTTGCTCGTCCCATTCGGCCCCGATGCTGCCGATATGCGCGTTTTGAACGCCACACAATCTCGCCAGCCCACGCTGGGTCAAGAACGGGGTGCCATCGCTAAGCACGCCCATTTCGATCCCTTGGATCTCCGTCTGCTTATCAACGTAAATGTCAAATGACCCCTGCGCGGGGTTGATTTCCTTCGGGCCTGTTTTAGTAGGTAAGTGCTTGATTTCTTTAGCCATGGGGCCGATTTCCTCAGAGACTGGCTCGCGAATCAGTGCAAGCAGGTTGCATTGAGATATATCCTGCAACCGGTCAGTTCCGCAGCCTCAGCGACGCGGTTATCCTCCCTTTCCACCCTGAATTTTACGAGCTTCAGAGTCACCTCCACGTAGATACATGGCGTAGATACACGTCGATGGCCATGAAAAATAACTAATTGAAATATAATAAGAAACAAATCCGTCGCTGTAGGTTTCATTCCGCTAGGGAGCGCCATCACGGCCAAAGTGAACACTCCACAAGATCAGACATTTAAGCGTCCAGATTGACATTTTCGGCGCATCACCCGGTCGATCTCGCGACGACAGTTCTATCAGCAACTTCGGGAAGTGATCCCCAAGCGCGAGCGATCGCCGCGCTTGGGGCCGGAACGGTCCAGGGTGAACTGGCGCTGGTCTTTGCTCTGCCGTCAGACCGGCAATTGCCGCAACTGCTTCTTGATTGGGGCTTACAAGATTGGCGCTGCTCGGAGCATGACGTCAGGGCAGCCCGATGACTTTTTCGGGCTGCTGCGCGACTGTGCGAATTGCTGGATCAATTTCGCCTGGAAATGATCCACACGACGATCGGCCAGCTCGGCTCATTTCGTAATGCCAATTGGTAAATTGGATTGGCCGGGTCGTCCGGGATGGGTTTCATCCGAAGCGGGGATGCCATCAAGCCGATCACCTCGCGGTTGCCCCATTCTCCACAAACGATCGACTCGGCGTTCGCGTTGTCAGATATCAGCTTTAGCGATTCCGGAGTGAAACGCCAAAAGTCCTTCGGCGCCGCGTGAATGCCATTGACGAAACATGTCGTGTGACAGACGTAGCCGCCCGGCTTCACAACTCTGATTGATTCAGAGAATGCTTTTTGGGGATCTCCCTCGCTGTGCCGCGCTGGCAGATGTAGATGTGAACAATCCCGAGATCGCTGCAATCTGTCCTTCTTTGGCAACCCTTTGTAAAGCCAACGGCGATACGGCTGGGTCCGGGATGATGTGATGGCTCCAGGGACCAAGAAGCGCGAAACGCGCAAATCGCTGCGGCAATCCGGCTGGATCACGCTCGACGGCGGATTCGCCGCGCGGCCCTGCGTGGTCGAGGACATGTCCTCGTCGGGCGCCAAGATCACGGTCGAGGACAACAACACGCTGCCGGCAAAGCTGCGGCTGGCGTTCTCGCGCGACGCCCGCACCGGGCGCGCCTGCGAAGTGGTGTGGCGCGAGGGCAGGACGTTCGGCGTCAAGTTCGTGCGGTAGAGCACGATCCGAAAAAGTGGATCCGGTTTTCCGAACAGATCATGCTCAAGAAAAGAGCTAGCTCATGCCGCGATCCTTCCCGATCGCATCATGAGCTAGCCTCATCCGGTGGCGTGGGATAAAAGGCCGGATGCGCAAGACCTGCATTGCCATCATCGCCGTCCTGCTTCCGGCCGCCGCAGTCGCGCAGCAGGGCGACCGCCGCGATTTCCAGACGCCCACCGACGCCGGCAAAACCTTGCCGTTGAAATCCGCGACGCGGAGCAATCCATGCGCGTCGTACGGACCCGGCTTCGTCAAGGTCGAAGGCTCCGACACCTGCGTGAAGCTCGGTGGCGCCGTCAGCGTCGGTGGCGGGATGTCCAGCGGCGGGCGTTAAGCGGCTTGCCGCCCGCGCTCACGACATGGGCGGCGCGATGAACCGCACGAAGGCCGGCCGCCCCGCGATCTCACCGAACCAGCGTTCGAGATGGGGCAGCTTCTGCTTGGTAACGCCCTCGACGCCGAGCCAGCGCCGCGCAAAGGCGCCGAGCGCGACGTCGGCGATCGTGAACTGATCGCCCTCGATGAAGCGGCGCCTTGCAAGCTGGGCCTCGACGACGCGCCACACCACGCCCTCGGCATCGGCGTCCTTCTGGATCTGGACCATATCGCGCTTCTCCGGCGGCGTGCGCACCAGCCCCCAGAACACCGGCCGGTCGACCGGCTGCAGCGTCGACAGCGTCCAGTCGAGCCAGCGGTCAACGGCGGCGCGCGCCTTGGGCGCTTGCGGATAGAGCGGCGCGCCATGACCATAGGCCATGCAGAGATAGCGCATCACCGAATTGGATTCCCACAGCACATAGTCGCCGTCGACCAGCGTCGGGACACGGCCATTCGGATTCATCGCGAGATAGTCGGGCTGATCGTTCTTGCCGAACTGCATGCCGGCATCGATGCGCTGATAGGGGAGGTCGAGCTCGGCGAGACACCAGAGCACCTTCTGCACGTTGACCGAGTTGGCCCGACCCCAGATCGTCAGTTGCGGCTTACTGTCCATCACGCGTTTCTTCCCGCTGTTGTGCTTTGCGCGCGTTCATAGCTGAAGCGTCGGGGAAAAGCGCGGGGTGAATTGTACCGAGAGCAAAAAAAGGCTCCGCCGCATAGCGGCAGAGCCTTGTTGATAGCGATGCATCAAGACGCCGTCAGTGACCGAACAACAACCACAACACGATGATCACCGGGATCGGCACACCCAACAGCCAAAGCAAAATTCCTCTTCCCATCGTTGCCTCCTCGCATGCTTGTGAGGGAGCAACGTCAACGATCATGTCGCGTTCCTCGCGATCGCTCGGCGCTTCAGCAAGGGCGAAACGCCGACAGGAACGTAGGAGCGGGCGCGGTGTTTACCAATGGCCGGTGTTCGGCATCGATGCCCACGGCTCGGCCGGGGCTTTCGGCTCGCCCTTTTGCAGGATCTCGATCGAGTGCAGGTCGGGCGAACGCACGAACGCCATGTTGCCGTCGCGCGGCGGACGATTGATGGTGACGCCCATCTTCATCAGCTTCTCGCAGGTCGCGTAGATGTCGTCGACCTCGTAGGCGAGATGGCCGAAATGGCGGTCCTCGCCATACTTCTCCTCATCCCAATTGTAGGTCAGCTCGACCAGCGGGGCGCCGCGGGTCTGCGGCTGGGACTTGAGCAAATGGAGGTCTTCCTCCGCACAGAGAAACACCAGCGTAAAGCGGCCCTTCTCATTGTCGATGCGGCGCACTTCCTTCAGCCCCAGCGCGTCCTGATAGAATTTCATCGCGACATCGAGATTGCGGACGCGCAGCATGGTGTGCAGATAGCGCATTTTCTTATCCTCCTGCGGATTCAGAGATTTTGTTTGGGCTCGGGCGAGACGCGCAAGGAATAGCAGCAAAACGCGACGCGGGGCAGGGGTTTGCGCGAGTTTTGCCGATCGCATTTCGCCTTTGCATGCTCACGCCTTCGCGAGCGCTGGCTCCCGTTGCGCCGCGCGATCGCGCAGCCAGGTATGGAAGGGACGTGCCGCGACGCGCTTGCGCAGCAGCGGATGCAAGCAAGCCCCGCCCAGCAAAATTTCTGGGACGGGGCTTGTGGTCGAGCCTTGGAGGCGCGGCCTCTATCGCACCGATTGCCGATCACGGCCAATCAAGGACGCGCGAGGTTGGACGGCCTCTAAAGCGCAAAACCCCGCGAGTGGGCTCGCGAGGTCTGATGCCGACCGGCCTTGGGGAGATCGTGCCGGCAACCGGCATACAATGTCGCTGCGCGCGGAAGGTTCCTGGGTCCGGAAAATAGAAAGCCCCGCAGGCTGGATGCGGGGCTTTCCCAGCTGACGGACTGGGGATCTCTCAGGGCGTGAGCCGTCAACTGTTGGAGACCAAACTTAAGGTTGAATTTGTAAAATGCAACAGCGCCGCGTAGACGGAGTATGTTCGTCCCACAGCGCTGCGCCCGATGCTGGGCCCTGAAATCCCCCAGCGCCCTTTATGTCTTCGCGCCGCGCGAAAGGTTCAAAAGAAAGACCCCGCGAGGGGGATTCGCGGGGTCTTCCAAAGCCGACAGGGCGGTGAGCTGTCGGCACCACGCGTGACGTGCCGTTGCGCTGTTCAACGCGGTTCCGGCCGGCTGGGGTCCGCCGGCTGGCCGATCGGCGTCAGGAACGTCCGGCTTTCCAATCGGGCTGCACCTCGTATTCATCCCGCTCGACGCGATAGCCGGCGGGCAGGATCTGGCCACCGAGTTCGTCTGCGACCGGAACATCCTCGACAAGACCGTCGATCAGCGCCGCCTCCCAAACTTCCTTCTCCGTCGCGAACGATCTTCCGAGCTGCGTCTCGCCGCGGAACAGGGCGTACATGGGCGCCTCCACAAAACAAAACCCCGCCAGTTACCGAAGTAAGCTGACGGGGCTTGTTGAGCTGATATTTCCGGTGGATTTCTCCCTCGTTGTACCGCTCGCCAAACTAACGGCGGAACGAGAGACTCGTTCCTTCCTTTTTTTGATGGTCGCGTCTTTTTTTAAGGTCGTTTTTTAAGATCGCAGCTTCCCGGAGGTTCCGTCGTGGGAACCTACTTTTTTGCGTCGTCCCTTTTTGCCGCGCCCTTTGCCGTGTTCTTCATCTCGGATTTGTTGGCCCGCTTCACATCCATCCCCGTGGTGTCCATCGCGCCGCTCTGAGTGGCTCCGTTGGTGTTTTCAGGCCGTTCCATGCCGCTCTGCGGCGCTGGACCAATATCCTGGGCAAAGGCCGCGCCGCATATCAGGGTGAGGACGGTGACCGCGATCAGCTTGCACATGAGTGCCTCCTGGCGTCACCAGGATGACCCGTGCGCAGTCGAGAGGTTCCTGTCGGCCGGCGCCGCTCTCACACCTTGATGTCGAGGATGGTCTCGACCGCATCACGGTCGGCCTGGTTCTTCGCGGCGAAGACATCCAGCACATCCTCATTGATGATGCGCGGCTGCTCCTTCGCCGTCTGGTCGACGACGAGCTGCACTCTGGCTTGCGTCACTTCGACAGGTACGGGGTATACGAGCATGGCTCTCTCCCTCCGGAGGATCGAACCTTGTCAGGGCTTTCTTAACGATTTGTAAGCGCCCAGGGCCCGCTTTTTGCCTCGATTCGGACGGGGCGGACCGTATCGGCCCGCTCGCATGCCGGCCGGGTTGGAGCCATACTGCGGTCCGTCAGGACCGGGCGGCGCGATCGATGAAGAATGGGCTCTATTCGATCCACATCCACATGACCGACGGCGTGAAGGGCCGCGACAGCGGCATCCTGATCCTGCGCGACGGCCTCTTGATCGGCGGTGGGCCATATTTCTGGTCGATCGGGGCCTACACGGCCGGCGAGGGCACCTGGAAGGGACATCTCAGCACCAACCAGCATTCGCCCTTCGCCGACCCGTTCACCCGTCCGCTGTTCGCCGGACAGGAGGTGACGAGCGGGTTCTCCGGCACATTCAGCGGCGACGAGGCCGAGGTGTTCGGGACCGTGCTGGTTGGAACCCGCAGCCTGGGTTTCCGGGCGACCCTGAAATGGCTCGCCGATGCTTGAATGCGCGCACGCGGCGCAAGGCTGTGGATGAGCGTGCAGCAAGAACTGTATTTTGTTGGATAATTGGACCCGCTGGGCGCTGTGAATTTGCTGCGGACAAGCGGGGGATATCGCTGTGAATCCCGCTGCGGCCGCCGATCGGGAGATCCGGACGAGGCGTTACCCGGCCACCGCTAACCCTACCTGGTTAGGTTAAGAGCAGCATCGTGTTGTCACCACCTGCGATTGCGATTGGGATGGCTGCGGGTGACAGCCATGATGCCATCGTTCCACAGTGCTGATCGACCGACCCACCGGCGCGTGATGGTGGTGGGGCTGCTGTTCTGCTTGGCTTTTGTCGCGATCAGCTTCTGGCTGCGGCCGCAGCCGGAGAGCGGCAAGGTGCTTATGAAGGCGGACCGGCTGGTCCGGACGGCGGGAGAGGCTCGGAAGGCAAACTGAAGACGGCCAGCCGAGGGAACGGCAAGCCGAGACGCGCCGCCGGCGCTCAGTCCGGCAGCTTCCCGTTCGGATGCTTGTGATACATCGCGATGCCGATGAAGCCGGCAAAGCCCATCACGTTAAGCAGCAGTTCCATCCATGCCGGCATCGACGCCAACCTTGTTCACCGCCAAGCTAATCACTGAGGTTGTATTTTTGTTCCAGCGCTAACCGATGGTAGCTTTGCGCTATCGCATGGCTGGCGCGTTTTCGAGCGATCCGATCGGAACGGAAAACGCTCGAGGGAACCGGAACTGCGTTTGCGGCAACCATCGCACAGCGGCACTGGCAATTGACATAAGCCCGGAGCAAACCGTTCGGGGGCTTTCTCACTTGCGCCTCAAGGCGCAATCGCGGGCGCCCGGACCATGAACGCGGTCGCCTGGCAGGGCATCAAGCGGTCTTGCGTTAAGCGGTCTTGCGTTAAGCGGTCTTGCGTTGAAATCCACTCCAGGCATTGCCGAGCGTGTTGTCGTAATATTCCTGGCGATCGCGCTCGAACTTCTGCTGCGTCGCCCTGAAGCTGGCGACGCGTGCGACGATCTCCTCGCGCTCGCGCGCGACGCGGTCTTCCTGATCGGTCATGCCCATCCTCCTGGCCGTGGTCCTGTCCCGGGCGCATTGGCGTCGGCGAATTGGGCGTCAATGCGGAGCAGCCAGTGCAGGAATGTGATGATGCTGAGGCGGTGGAAGAGCGACCAAGCGGATGCGCCGACGCAGGTGATCGAAGGCCGATCGATCAAGGCACCCTGACCGCAGCCGATCGCTCGCGCAACGGTTGAGCTCGCAATCGGTCTGGCCGTGCTATAGTCGCTGCGGCCAACCGGATTGTTTCCAGTGATCGCGAAAGACTTGCGCAGCGGCGTCGAGCAGCTCGGCAACATGATTGCCGAGGCGTCGTCCATCGTGCCCTTCACCGGGGCTGGCATCTCCACCGAGTGCGGCATTCCCGATTTCCGCTCGCCCGGCGGGCTGTGGACCCGCAACCGACCAATTCCGTTCGACGAGTTCGTCGCCAGCCAGGACGCGCGCGACGAGTCATGGCGGCGCCGCTTTGCGATGGAACAGACGTTTGCGGCGGCCAAACCCGGTCGCGGGCATCGCGCGCTTGCGTCGCTCTACCGGGCCGGCAAGGTTCCCGGCATCATCACGCAAAACATCGACAACCTGCATCAGGCCTCGGGCTTCAAGGCCGACGACGTGATCGAGCTGCACGGCAACACGACCTATGGCCGCTGCATCGGCTGCGGCAAGGACTACGAGCTGTCGTGGGTGAAGCAGCAGTTCGACAAGGCGGGCAGCGCCCCCGACTGCGCGGACTGCGGCGATCCGGTGAAGACCGCGACGATCTCGTTCGGGCAATCGATGCCCGAGGACGCGATGCGCCGCGCGGCGGAACTCTCCCGGCACTGCGACCTGTTTCTGGCGATCGGCTCATCGCTTGTGGTGTGGCCCGCCGCAGGCTTTCCGATGATGGCGAAGGAGAGCGGTGCGCGGCTCGTGATCATCAACAACGAGCCGACCGATCAGGACGACATCGCCGATCTGGTGATCCGCCACGACATCGGCGACACGCTTGGTCCTTTCGTAGGCAATTGATGCCTGATTGATTCGCGGCCGTGCAAGCCTGTTCATAGTTCCCGCAAGAATCGTTTTTTAGCTATGCCCCGCAAGCGGGAGTGTTATCTTTTGGTTGAGAGATTCGCGCGGCGTCCAAATCAGTCCGAGTGAGTTGGTCATGGAGAGCAGCGTGTACAGGGTGCGCCGCAACGACGGCGATCTGCATTTGATGTGTGGGGTCCGGGGTCATGGGGTCGGACGGATTTGAGTCCAAGAAGCTCGGCGGACCGCCGATGGGCGGAGTTGGGCAAAGCAGGATTGGTCAAGGCGAGTATGGAAGCGCGCCACGCGATCCGGCGATGGATGCTTTCTCAGGCCTCGGCGACGCAGCGGCCAACCTCGTCGAAGTTTCCGGCGTCATCAAATGGTTCGACGCCTCGAAGGGATACGGCTTCATCGTCCCCGACAATGGCTGGCCCGACATCCTGCTGCACGTGACCGTGCTGCGGCGCGACGGCTATCAGACCGCCTATGAAGGCGCGCGGCTGGTCGTCGAATGCGTGCAGCGCGCGAAGGGCTACCAGGCTTTCCGCATCGTCTCGATGGACGAATCGACCGCGATCCATCCGGCGCAGATGCTGCCGCCGCGCACCCATGTCACGGTGACCGCGACCAGCGGGCTCGAGCGCGCGCAGGTCAAGTGGTTCAACCGGTTGCGCGGCTTCGGCTTCGTGACCTGCGGCGAGGGCACGCCCGACATCTTCGTGCATATGGAGACACTGCGTCGCTTCGGCATGACCGAACTACGCCCCGGCCAGTATGTGCTGGTGCGGTTTGGGCCCGGCTCCAAGGGCATGATGGCCGCCGAGATCCACCCGGAGACCGGTCCGTCGGCGCTATCGTCGCACTGATCCAGGTCTGATCCCCCCTGACGGAAACGTGAGCCGCCGGCGAGCCGTCTCGGCTCTGGCATTTGCCGCAATCGTCGGGTTAGGGTCCGCCGGAAAATCTTCCCCGGTGTGAGTATTTGTCGATGAATTTCGTTCGCATTGTTGGGCGCCGTCGTTCGTGGCTGATGGCCTGCCTCGTGATCATGTTCGGTGCGCTGCTGGCTCCGGCCGCGCAGGCTGCCAGCGTCCAGCCGCTCGAGATCGTCACCAAGTCGGGCGTGCACGTCTTCTCGGTCGAAATGGCAACCACCGAGCAGGAGAAGGAGACCGGCCTGATGTACCGGAAGGAGCTCGCGGACGGGAAAGGCATGCTGTTCGACTTCTCGCCGGAGCGGGAAGTGTCGATGTGGATGAAGAACACCTACATCTCGCTCGACATGATCTTCATCCGCGCCGACGGGCGCATCCTGCGGATCGCGGAAAACACCGAGCCGCTCTCGACCAGGATCATTCCGTCGCGCGGGCTCGCAAAGGGCGTGCTCGAGGTGATTGCCGGGACCGCGCAGAAATACGGCATTCAGCCCGGCGACCGGGTTGCCCATCCGCTGTTCGGCGGCCGTTAGCATTCGGTTTTGACGCGATTTCCGGACGGAAAACGGTGCCGGATTCGCCGCACGAAGCCCCCATCCGTGCCTTGCTGGCGCTGGCTGAAGCGTGTATCCACGGGGCTTCTCGGAAATGTCGGGGTATAGCGCAGCCTGGTAGCGCGGCAGTTTTGGGTACTGCAGGTCGTTGGTTCGAATCCAGCTGCCCCGACCATCCAAATCAAAGACTTAACAGAGACGCTCCGTCGGTAGATGAGGCGGACGCGATGCTTATGATCGGCGCGTGCTCGGCACTCGTGTCTGAGCTGGTCCACAAATCGCGGTCAGTTGGCACCCTGAAATAGCAAGCGCGGGACCGAAGCTCCGCGGCTCCACTGCTCGCAACTTCAGCCGCCCGGGCGCTGACCAGATCAACGAGCCGGCGGGTTGTAGCGATCCAGGATCACGGTTCTTGAGCCACTCTCCGGCGGCCGCGAGATGGGGTCGTCGAATTTGTGATAGCGGTCGAACTGCTGCTGCTCATCGCGCAGATGTGGCGCTTCGGCGGACGAGTAGGCTCTATTTGCACCGTTCCAGTGATCAAATCCCGACACGACGCAACCCCGCCTTGGTTCAGATGCAGGTTGGTTAGCATCGTTGCTGGGGTATCTCTGTATCGGCGTGGCAACACCACCAGCAATCCGCGCGAAATGAGCACACGTATTGTTTCCGTGGCTCTCTGTGCGTGAACAGCGTTCCGGCACGGGTAACCAAGCTTCGGCCGGATTGTCTCGCCTGAGGCAACAACGCCGCCTGGACGGAATATGCTCGTCCAGACGGCGCCGTCGAAATACTGGGCCCTGAAATCCCCAGTGCCAATGGGTCGTGCGGGCGGGGGATAGGTTCAACGTTGCGCCGCCTTGCCGCAGTCCAAGCCACGACATCGTGAGCGGCGATCTCGAGCGGATGTGGCTTGCCGATAACGCGCGCGCGCTGGCAGGGTAGTTCGGCCCGACAAGACCAATCCGCGAGAAGCACCATGGCGCGCAGACTGATCGATATCTCCGTTCCCCTGCAGAACGACGTTCCGGCCGATCCGCCCGGCAACCATCCGACCATCCAGTATATCGATCACCAGCAGGGGCTACCGCGCATGCTGCAGTTCTTTGATGGACTGAAGGCGGAGGACCTGCCCGACGGACAGGGCTGGGCCGTCGAGCAGGTCTCGCTCTCCACCCACAACGGCACGCATCTCGATGCGCCCTGGCATTTCCATCCGACCATGAACCGCGGCGAGCGATCCTGGACCATCGACGAGGTGCCGCTGGAGTGGTGCTTCCAGCCGGGCGTGAAGCTCGACTTCCGCCATCTGCCTGACGGTTATGTCGCGACCGCCAAGGATGTCGAAGCCGAGCTGAAGCGCATCGGCCACACGCTGTCGCCGCTCGAGATCGTCGTCGTCAACACCAGCGCGGGCGCGAAATATGGCCAGCCCGACTACGTCAATTCGGGCTGCGGCATGGGCTACGAGGCGACGATGTATCTGCTCGAGCGCGGTGTGCGGCTGACCGGCATCGACGGCTGGAGCTGGGACGCGCCGTTCGTCTTCACCGCGAAGAGATACGCCGAGACCAGGGACGCCAGCCTGATCTGGGAAGGCCACAAGGCGGGGCGGCACATCGGTTACTGCCACATCGAGAAGCTGCACAATCTCGAGCAGCTGCCGTCGACCGGGTTCATGGTGTCGTGCTTCCCGGTGAAGATCGAGCGCGCGTCGGCGGGCTGGACGAGGGCGGTCGCCATCCTCGACGGCTAGGCGCGCCGGGGTTGTGATCGGCCAGCTTCGGGAACCGGTGGACAGGCTGTGCATTACGGTGGGTTGTTGCGGCACCGCTACAGCTTGAGGCAGCCGAATCTGCTTTCATGCACGCAGTAGATGCATTGGGTGATCAGGCCGCCGGCTCGTCCTCGCGTCCCGATTTCGGAAGCGTTCTCTCCCGTGACTAGAGCCCCGGCGTCTCCCGGGGCTCTTTCTTGCGTGCTGCAGCTGAGGCTGGCCGCAAAAGAAAATCAGGTGCGCCGCGATCGACGCACCTGACCTTTGTCTTTTAATATCGCTTGTGTCGGCCGGGTGGTTGTTACCACCGGCAAACGCGAACACCACGCGGGGTCCACCAGCAACGGGGCCCACCGCCGTAGTAGCCATAGCCGCGGCCGTATCCATACCCGCGACCATAGCCCCATCCGCGGCCGCGGCCCCAGCCGCCGCGATAGCCCCAGCCACCGCCACGTCCGCGCCAGTAGGCTTGCGCCGGCGCTGTGGTGACGCCGACCAGGATGGCGGAGGTGCTTGCGACATAGACGAACAACAAAGCGACTGCTGCCAGGCAACGAGTCAGGATATTGTAGCGTTTAGTCATTCTGAAGATCTCCAGTCCACTTCCAAACATCTGAACTGATGCTGGCTGTCTCGCTTAGACGCGCGAGACCGGCATTCGGTTCGAGCATGCTAAGACAATATTTTCACTAAGGTTCTTGCGAGCTTTAACGACTCTATTGAGACCAACAAGTAAGGTCAAGTTACAGTCCCGCCTGCAGAGGATGCTGTCGTTGCTGCGCTCATCTTGTCGTTCATCCGCCGTTCATTCTGTTCATCTTGCGTTGCGCCGATTTGATTTGTGCATCGCAGAAGCAGAGGTTTGAGAACCTCGGAAAATGCCGGCGAGAACTTGAAGTCGACACGATCCTGTTCTCTCAGCGTTGCTGTATCCTTCCAAAGAGTGCCCATGCCGAAACAACACACTTACGTCCTTGGTCTCAACGTCTACGACCATGACGTCAGCGCCTGCCTGCTGCGTGACGGCGCGATCGCCTACGCGATCTCCAAGGAGCGCATCACCCGCGAGAAGCACGCGTCCGGCTTCTACAGGGAAGTCGTCGACTACTGCCTGTCGGCCGAGGGCATCACCCTCGACGACGTCGATCTCGTGGTGCGCAACAGCTACATCCTGCCGGTGCCCGAGATGGAGGAGCGGATGCTCCACCAGGATATGCCGGGCTTCCTGCCGATCGCCGAACGCAACGAAGCAATCAAGCACCCGCTGTTTCGTTCCAAATCCGACAAGGTGGTGTCGATCTCGCATCACCTCGCGCATGCCTACAGCGCGTTCGCGGTGTCGCCCTTCAACGACGGCGTCGTGATGATCGTCGACGGCGTCGGCAATTATCAGGCCGACGCGATGGAGTCCTATCCGCAGGATGGGGCGTCGCCGCTGGCCCGCGAGTCCGAGAGTTACTACAGGTTCGACGACACCAGGCTCGAATGCCTGAAGAAAGTCTTCATGGAGCCGGCGCGCGGGCTCTTGTCGGACGAGTTCTACAACATGCCGGGGCTGGGGGCGCTGTACAGCCGTGTCTCGACCTATGTATTCGGCGACTGGAACAAGTGCGGCGAACTGATGGGGCTGGCGCCCTATGGCCGCCATGAGCAGGTCGGCCATCTGCTCGAGATGAAGGACGGCAAGCTGCACGTGCCGTTCTGGGGCGCCGAGAACCAGCAGCCCTTCGTGCTCGACAGCGGCAGCTGGGACAAAAGCCCGACGATGCGGCACTGGGAGGACATCGCCTGGCGGGTGCAGGACGACACCGAGAACGTGCTGCTGGCGCGGGCGCGCTGGCTGCGCGAGACCACGGGTGCGAAAAATCTCTGCATCGCCGGCGGCGTCGCGCTGAATTGCGTGGCCAACGGCCGCATCGCGCGCGAGTCGGGTTTCGAAAACATCTGGATCCAGCCCGCCGCCGGCGACGACGGGATCGCCATCGGTTGCGCCTATTACGGCTGGCTCGAGGTGCTCAAGCAGCGCCGCTCGTTCGTGATGGACCACGCCTATGTCGGGCGGCGCTACAGCGAGGCCGAGGTGGCCGCCGCGCTGCAAAGCTTCCTGGTGCGCATCCAGATCGACGCGAAGCGCAGCGACAATATCTGCCGCGACACCGCAAAGCTGCTCGCCGACCAGCGCGTGATCGGCTGGTTTCAGGACCGTTCCGAGTTCGGTCCGCGCGCGCTCGGCAACCGCAGCCTGATCGCCGATCCGCGCAAGGCCGAGATGAAGGACATCCTCAACAGCCGGGTCAAGCACCGCCAGGCATTCCGGCCGTTCGCGCCGATCGTGCTGGCCGAGCGCATGAAGGAGATCTTCGAAGGCGAGGAGGACTCGCCCTACATGCTGATCGCAAAGCCGGTGCGGCCGGAATGGCGCGACAAGATTCCGGCGATCGTGCATGTCGACGGTTCGGCGCGGGTGCAGAGCGTGCGGGAAGAGACCAACCCGATGCTCTATCGCCTGCTGAAGGAGTTCGAGGCGCTGACCGGCGTGCCGGTCCTGATCAACACCTCGTTCAACGTCAAGGGCGAGCCGATCATCGAGACGCCGCAGGACGCGGTGAACTGCTTCCTCACCACCGGGATCGACAACCTCGTGATGCATGACACGCTGGTGTCGAAGACCGCCATGCACAAGGTCGTCACGCCCGTGATGACGACGTTCGGCGACGTCGCCACCATCGTCTCCTCGACCACCCAGGACACCAGTCGCGGCGGCTAGAGCGTTTTCGAGCGAAGTGGGCACCGGTTCGCGTGAAGAAAACGCGTCAAAACAAGAATCTAGAGCTTCGGTTCTGATTCAATCAGAACCGAAAATGCTCTAGAGCATGGCCCGGAAAAGTGCGAAGCGGTTTTCCCCGCGACAAATGCGAAGCGTTTGCGCGGCCTTGCTCAAAAATAAGGGACTTACGCCGCCTTCGCCGGCGCCGTGGGTTTTGCCGCCGGCGGCTTGACCGGCTTGTCCTGCCGCTTCGACCACGAGATGTAATAGGCCACGATCGTCATGATCGCGATGCCGGAGATGCTGACGAAGATCTGCGCGAACAGCGAGCCCGAGCTCATCGAGAGCTCGAAATGTCCGACAAAGGACAGGAACACGCCGACGCAGAACACCGCCAGCGACTGCTGGCCGCAGACGATCAGGGGATCGAACACCTTCCACTCCAGCGCCGCCCAGTCCTTCGGGATGAAGCGGATCACCAGCACCGTGATCACCACGAAGTGCAGGAAGCGATACGGCGCGAGGTTGGTCTTGTCGTTCGGGTTGAAGGCCGAATAGAGCCAGTCCGGGAACATGGCGCCGAAGTCCGGGAAGCGCCCGGCCATCGTCATGATCAGCGCGAAGATCATATAGGCGATGCAAAACCACAGCGTGTAGCGTGAGTTGATGATGCGCATGTTGTTGCGGGCGCCGCCCATCGCGCACCACGAGCCGAACACGAACAGCACCTGCCAGGCGAATGGATTGAAGTACCAGCTGCCGGCCGGGTAGGCCGGCAGGTTCCAGCCCTGGTGGCGCGACACCAGCCACAGCACGAGCGAGGCCGCCATGGTCCAGTTCGGCCGCCGGAGCATGAACCACAGCACCGGGGGGAACAGGCCCATCAGCACGATATAGAGCGGCAGCACGTCGAGATTGACCGGCTTGAATTTCAGGAACAGGCCCTGGCGCAGCGTCTCGGTGGCGTTGTCGACAAGGCCGGCGACGTTGAACTCGTTGATGATCTCGGAATCGCCGAAGCGCAGCGCCAGATAGCTGATCGAGGCGATGTAGATCACGAACAGGATGATGTGGGCGACATAGAGCTGCCAGACCCGCTTGGTCAGCCGGGTGGCGCCGACGATGAAGCCGCGTTCCAGCATCATGCGGGCATAGACGAAGGAGGCGGTGTAGCCGGAGATGAAGACGAACAGGTCCGCGGCGTCGCTGAAGCCGTAATTCCGCGTCGTGATCCAGTTCACGACGTTGTCGGGGATGTGATCGAGATAGATCGCCCAGTTGGCGACCCCGCGGAACAGGTCGAGCCGGAGGTCGCGTCCTTTTTCGGGCAGGGTAGCGTGGATTTCCATGGCGCGCCGTTTCCTCGAGGTGATGCTTGTCGAGAAGATCGCGCCGCGGGCCCGGGGGACTGCTAAGGGAAGCCTCCCGAGGCCAGATTGTCACAGCGCGGTAGAATGACTATACCGGTCCGGCGAAGGCTGCCTCCGAGATCGAGGAATCACCGATCAGATCGTTGATAGGTGTCTCTATACTATCCCGGCGGTTTCCTTCAAATCGCTTCCATGTCGCACATCCCACGGGGCCGACCATCCATGACCGCACGCATTTTTAAGCCCGCCAAAAACGCGATGCAATCGGGACGTGCCAAGACCAAAGAGTGGCAACTGGACTACGAGCCGGAGCAGCCGCGCTCCGTGGAGCCCTTGATGGGCTGGACCTCGTCCACCGACATGAAGCAGCAGCTGACGCTGCAGTTCGAGACCAAGGAAGAGGCGGTCGCCTATTGCGAGCGCAAGGGCATCGCCTACCAGGTGATCGAGCCGAAGGATTCGGCGCACCGCCAGATCGCCTATGCCGACAATTTCGCGTTCCGCCGCTGGGAGCCGTGGACCCACTAAGGTTGGACGCACAAAGGTCGGCGCCTAGTCCAGACTAGCGCCCGATCAGCTCGCCGCGGGCGCGGCGAGGGCGCCCGGGATCGGCAGCGGCGCGTCCTTGGAGACGCCGAGCACCGGAAAGCTTCTGATCTTGCGCACATTGGGCAGGCCGGCGAATTGCAGCAGCTGCTGGCGCATGTCGTCGACGCTGGGTGCGACGCATCTCAGCATGAAGTCGGCATCGCCCGAGATCCGCCAGCATTGCAGGAAGCGTGGCACGGCCGCCACATCAGCCTCGAACGCCTCGATCGCGCTCAGGGTCTGGCTGTCGAGCTGGATCAGCACGAAGGTCGTCACCTCATAGCCGAGCAGCCGCTCGTCCAGCGTGGCGCGGATCGCCTGGATCACGCCGCGGCTGCGCAGGGCGCGAACCCGGCGCAGGCAGGGCGGGGCGGTGATGCCGACCCGTTCAGCAAGCTCGTTGATCCTGATCCGGCCGTCCCGCTGCAACTCGGACAGAATCCGCAGATCGATGTCATCGAGCTGTGGGCGCTCGGTCACGGTTACGAGCCCGCCACGGCGGCGCGCCGGCTGTCGCTGCCGTGGCTCGCCTGGTCGATCGCGGCCTGCGGCGCGACGCCCGACAGCACCAGCTTCTCATGCGCCGCGATGATGGCGTCGCGGGTCAGCCGGCCGCCGGGGCGGTACCAGGTGCACAGCCCGGTGAGCAGCGCAAGGATCGCGAAGGTCGCGACCTGGATGTCGACCACCTCGAACACGCCGTCCGACGCCCCGTCGGTGAGGATCTGCGCCAGCCGCTGCTCATAGGCGCCGCGCAGCGCCACCACCGCGTCGTAGTTCTTCGCATCGAGGCTGCGCAGCTCGGAATTGGCGATGAAGACCTCGCGCTTGCGGGTCATGTGGTAGGTGACGTGGAACGCGACAAAGGCGCGCAGCTTCTCAACCGGATCGGCCTTGCCCTCGAGCGCAAGATCAAGCTCGCGCAGCAAATCGTTGATATGGTCCTGGACCAGATCGAACAGCAGGTCCTGCTTGGTTGAGATATGGTTGTAGAGTGAGCCTGCCTGGATGCCGACCTCGGCGGCGAGCTGGCGCAGGCTCATGGCCTCGTAGCCGTGCTCGAAGATCAGGCGCACGCCGGCCTTGCGGATCGCCTCCAGCGTGGTGGGGCCGTGTGAGCCGATCGTGCGTGCCATCGGGGCCTCGGAGGGTGTTGGCTTGCCAGGGAGGACCAGGAAACAAGCGAACGACCGTATGTATATCGCACGAAATCCCAGTGAATTCCAAATAATTTCAATGAACTGCGGATTTCGCGCGCAAACCATAGCACGATTGCTTGCGAAGCCAAGAAAAAAACGTATGATCGTTTAATTGCAAGATGAATCTCACGGGAGGGAATCATGGCCTCGAACCAGGCGGCAATCTTCAATTTCGACCTTGGCGAGACCGCGGATGCGATCCGCGAGACGGTGCATGATTTCTCGACCAACGAGATCGCGCCGCGCGCCGCCGAGATCGACCGAACCAACCAGTTTCCGCGCGACCTCTGGCCCAGGATCGGCGCGCTCGGCCTGCACGGCATCACCGTCGAGGAGGAGTATGGCGGCTCGGGCCTCGGCTATCTCGAGCACTGCATCGCGGTCGAGGAGATCTCGCGGGCGTCGGCCGCGGTCGGCCTGTCCTACGGCGCGCATTCCAACCTCTGCGTCAACCAGATCCGCCGCAACGGCAACGAGGCGCAGAAGCGCAAATACCTGCCGAAGCTGATCTCGGGCGAGCATGTCGGCTCGCTCGCGATGTCGGAGCCCTCCGCGGGCTCGGACGTGGTCTCGATGAAGACGCGCGCCGACAAGAAGGGCGACCGCTTCGTCCTCAACGGCAACAAGATGTGGATCACCAACGGCCCGGTCGCCGATACGCTGGTGGTCTACGCCAAGACCGATCCGAACGCCGGCCCGCGTGGCATCACCGCCTTCATCATCGAAAAGGGCATGAAGGGATTTTCGACCGCGCAGAAGCTCGACAAGCTCGGGATGCGCGGCTCCGACACCTGCGAATTGGTGTTCGAGGATTGCGAGGTGCCGGAGGAGAACGTGCTCTCCGAGGTCGGCCGCGGCGTCAACGTGCTGATGAGTGGTCTCGACTACGAGCGCGCGGTGCTGGCGGCGGGGCCGATCGGCATCATGCAGGCCTGCATGGACGTGGTGCTGCCTTACGTCCACGAGCGCAAGCAGTTCGGCGAGCCGATCGGCTCGTTCCAGCTGGTGCAGGGCAAGGTCGCAGACATGTACACCACGATGAACGCCTCGCGCGCCTATGTTTACGCCGTCGCGAAGGCCTGCGACCGCGGCGAGACCACGCGCGAGGACGCCGCCGGCGCCATCCTCTATGCCGCGGAGAAGGCCACCCAATGCGCGCTGGATGCGATCCAGCTGCTCGGCGGCAACGGCTACATCAACGATTATCCCACCGGCCGCTTGCTGCGCGACGCAAAGCTCTACGAGATCGGCGCCGGCACCAGCGAGATCCGCCGCATGCTGATCGGCCGCGAGCTGTTCGCCAAGACAGCCTGATGTCTTCTCCCTCGCCCCGCTCTTCGCGGGGAGAGGGTCGGGGTGAGGGGCTGTCACCGCATCGACGGTGGCAGTTGTGCTCACCCCGGCACAATAATTGAGCTGAACCCCACCGATACTCCAACGAAACGTGCAACACCGATGCCGCTTCATTCGACGATCGATCCCACATCTTCTGAATTCGCCCGCAACGCCGAGGTGATGCGCGGCCTGGTCGCGGAGCTCCGCGGCAAGCTCAACCAGGTGGCCGGCGGCGGCGGCGAGACCTCGCGCAAGCGGCACACCTCGCGCGGCAAGATGCTGGCGCGCGATCGCGTCGATCTCCTGGTCGACCCCGGCACCGCGTTCCTGGAGCTGTCGCCGCTCGCCGCCAACGGGCTCTATGGCGGTGACGTGCATTCGGCCAGCGTCATCACCGGCGTCGGGCGCATCTCGGGGCGCGAATGCATCATCGTCGCCAACGACGCCACCATCAAAGGCGGCACCTATTACCCGATGACGGTGAAGAAGCACCTGCGCGCCCAGGACATCGCGCGGCAGAACAATCTGCCCTGCGTCTACATGGTGGATTCCGGCGGCGCCTTCCTGCCGCTGCAGGATGAGATCTTTCCCGACGAGCGGCATTTCGGCCGCATCTTCTACAACCAGGCCCAGATGTCGTCGCAGGGAATCCCGCAGATTGCGATCGTGATGGGATCCTGCACCGCTGGCGGCGCCTATGTGCCGGCGATGTCCGACGAGAGCATCATCGTGCGGAATCAAGGCACGATCTTCCTCGGCGGTCCGCCGCTGGTGAAGGCGGCGACCGGCGAGGTCGTCACCGCCGAAGAACTCGGCGGCGCCGATGTGCACTCGCGCCAGTCGGGCGTGACCGATCATTATGCGCAGAACGACGCCCACGCGATCGGGATCGCGCGCCGCATCGTGGCGACTCTGAAGCAGCCGGTGAAGGCACAGCTCAACATGCGTTCCCCGCAGGAGCCGCTGTTTCCGGCCGAGGAGATCTACGGCGTGGTCTCCGCCGACGGCAGAAAACCGTTCGACGTGCACGACATCATCGCGCGGATCGTCGATGGCTCCGAATTCGACGAGTTCAAGAAGCTCTACGGCACCACGCTGATCTGCGGCTTCGCCCATATCTTTGGCTATCCGGTCGGCATCATCGCCAACAACGGCATCCTGTTCAGCGAGAGCTCGCTGAAGGGCGCGCATTTTATCGAGCTGTGCTGCCAGCGCGGCATTCCGCTGGTGTTCCTGCAGAACATCACCGGCTTCATGGTAGGCAAGAAATACGAGGCGGGCGGCATCGCGCGCGATGGCGCCAAGCTGGTGACGGCGGTCGCCACCGCCGGCGTGCCGAAATTCACCGTCGTGATCGGCGGCTCCTACGGCGCCGGCAATTACGGCATGTGCGGCCGCGCCTACAGCCCGCGTTTCCTCTGGCTGTGGCCGAACGCGCGCATCTCGGTGATGGGCGGCGAGCAGGCCTCGATGGTGCTGAGCCAGGTGCGGCGCGACGGCATCGAGGCCAAGGGCGAGAGCTGGTCGGCGGAAGAGGAAGACAAGTTCCGCGAGCCGATCCGCGCCCAATACGAGAAGCAGGGCAATCCCTATTACGCCACGGCGCGGCTGTGGGATGACGGCGTGATCGATCCGGCCGACACGCGCCTCGTGCTCGGGCTCGGCCTGTCGGCGGCGGCCAACGCGCCGATCGAGCCGACGAAGTTCGGCCTGTTCAGGATGTGACCCAGGATCTGATCATGGACCGCTCAAAACTCACCCGGCGTTTCCGCACGCTTCTGATCGCCAACCGCGGCGAGATCGCCTGCCGCGTCATCCGCTCGGCGCGCGCCATGGGGCTGCGCACCGTCGCGGTTCATTCCGAGGCCGACCGCGACGCGATGCATGTCGCGCTCGCCGACGAGGCGGTGCTGCTCGGTCCGGCCCGGGCGCGCGACAGCTATCTCAGCATCGAGCGCGTCATCGCCGCCGCCAAGGAGACCGGCGCCGAGGCGGTGCATCCCGGCTACGGCTTCCTGTCTGAAAATGCCGAGTTCGCGCAGGCCTGCCTCGAGGCCGGTCTGGTGTTCGTCGGCCCGACCGCCGAGATGATGACGGCGATGGGCTCGAAATCCGGCTCGAAGGCGCTGATGGAGAAGGCCGGCGTGCCGCTGGTGCCGGGCTATCACGGCGAGGCGCAGGACGAGGCGACGCTGGCAGAAGCCGCCAACCGGATCGGCTTCCCGGTGCTGGTGAAGGCGTCGGCCGGCGGCGGCGGCCGCGGCATGCGCGTGGTCAATTCGGCGGCTGAGCTCACGGCCGCGATCACCAGCGCCAAGCGCGAGGCCAAGGCGGCGTTTGGCGACGACCGCATGCTGATCGAGAAATACGTGCAGAACCCGCGCCACATCGAGGTGCAGATCATCGGCGACAGCCACGGCAATCTGCTCTCGCTGTGGGAGCGCGAATGCACGCTGCAGCGCCGTCACCAGAAGGTGATCGAGGAGGCGCCCTCGCCGACGCTGAACGCCGCGCAACGCGAGACGGTTTGCGAGGCCGCCCGCAAGGCCGCCGGCGCGGTCAACTATATCGGCGCCGGCACCATCGAGTTCGTCTCCGACGGCAAGGACGTGTTCTTCATCGAGATGAACACCCGCCTGCAGGTCGAGCATCCCGTCACCGAGCTGATCACCGGCGTCGATCTCGTTGAATGGCAGCTGCGCGTCGCTTTCGGCGAGGCGCTGCCGCTGAAGCAGGACGAGATCAAACTGAACGGGCATGCCATCGAGGCGCGCGTTTACGCCGAAAATCCGCAGAAGAACTTCATGCCCTCGGTCGGCCGCATCAAGACCTGGCGGACGCCGCCGGAAGGCGACGGCCTGCGCATCGATGCCGGCTATCGCAGCGGCGATAACGTCTCGCCTTACTATGACGCGATGCTCGCCAAGGTGATCGCCTGGGCGCCGACACGCGAGGGCGCGATCGACAAGCTCAAACGCGGGCTGCAGGAAACCGATGTCCGCGGCATCGTCACCAATATCCCGTTCCTGTCGGCGCTGGTGACGCATCCGGACACGCGAGCCAATGCGATCGACACCGGCTTCATCGAGCGCGAGCTGAAGAACCTGACATCGGGTACCGGCACGGCCGGCGAGTTCGAGCTTTGCGCAGCGGTGGCCGCGATCGTCAACGACGAGCAGAAGGCGGCGCGGCGCGAGGCCAACTCGCCCTGGCAGGCCTTCGGCTGGATGCCGGTCGGCCGCCGTCAGCGGGTGTTTTCGTTCCGGCAGGGCCATGAGCCTGCCCAGACCATCACGCTGCACTATGGCAACGGACCGTCGACGCTCTCCGTCGGCGGGCGCGAACTCGTCTTCGCCATCTCGTCAGCCGGCGATGACGGCTTCGACCTGACGCTCAACGGCCTCAAGTCGCGTATAGCCTCGGTCATCGAGGGCCACGAGCTTTACTTGCGCACCCGCAACGGCCGCTTCGACCTGCACTGGGTCGATCCGTTCGGCGGCGAGAGCGAGGAGCAGGTCGGCGAGGACAAGATCGTGGCGCCCTTGCCGGGCACCGTGGTGGCGCTGCTGGCCGAGGAGGGCGCAATGCTCGAGAAGGGCGCCCCGATCCTCACCCTGGAAGTGATGAAGATGGAGCAGACCCTGCGCGCGCCCTATGCCGGGGTGCTGAAGAAGCTCAGATGCAAGGTCGGCGACATCGTCGGCGAGGGCGTCGAGCTTGCCGAAGTCGAACCTGCGGCCGCGTCATGAGCGATCAGCTCCAACTCGTCGAGATGGGGCCGCGCGACGGCCTGCAGAACGAGAAGACGCCGGTCAGCGTCGAGGCGCGCATCGCCTTCGTCGAGGCGCTGGTGGCGGCCGGGCTCAATACCGTCGAGGTCGGCGCCTTCGTGTCGCCGAAGGCGATCCCGCAGATGGCGAGTTCCGACCAGGTGCTGCGCGGTGTTAGCCACATCAAGGGCGCCGAATTCCACGTGCTGGTGCCGAACGAGAAGGGCTATGACGCCGCGCGCGCAGCCGGCGCCGAGGTGGTCTCGGTGTTCGCGGCGGCCTCCGAAGGCTTCTCGCGCGCCAATATCAATTGCTCGGTCGCGGAATCGATCGAGCGTTTCAAGCCGGTGCTGGCGCGCGCCAAGGCCGACGGCGTCAAGGTGCGTGGCTATATCTCCTGCGTGCTCGGCTGTCCGTTCGACGGCGAGATCAAGCCGAAGGCGGTCGCCGACCTCGCGGTGACACTGTGGGATCTCGGCTGCTACGAGATATCGCTTGGCGACACCATCGGCGTCGGCACGCCGCTGAAGGCCAAACAGTTGCTGCGTGCGGTCGGTTCTGAGTTGCCGGTCGGCAACCTCGCGATGCACTTCCACGACACCTACGGCCAGGCGCTGGCCAATCTCTATGCCGGCATGGAAGAGGGCGTCCGCGTCATCGATGCCGCCGCCGGCGGTCTCGGCGGCTGCCCCTACGCCCCCGGCGCCACCGGCAACGTCGCGACCGAGGACGTCGCCTACATGCTCGAGGGCATGGGCGTGAAGACCGGGATCGATATGGACAGACTGCTGGCCGCGACCAACGAGATGGCCGGCTTGCTCGGCCGTCCGCCGGTCAGCCGTGTTGCGTCCGCGCTCAACGCGAAGCGCAAGCGGCTCGCCAAATCGTAAATTGTGGGATGCTTGGAGCGATTTGTCTGCCGTTGCTCGAGGGGCGAAGGCGGAAGCGATACCGATCGCGGCCCGAGCGGCATTGATGGGTATCGGGATTGCAGCCGCCTCAATCTTCGGCGGTCGCGCACGGAGTTATGCGCTGCGAAGCGCAGATTCAAGGCACATAGTCGCGCCCCTGGCTTGCGCAGTCTGGGCTCCCGAAGCTGGACTCTCAACCCATATGCATATCGTGCGACAGCGCCTCGCGCTATCGCCGCCCTCCTTGAGGGCGTTTCCTCCCTAGACTTGGGTCGCTTGTTGTTTCGAGCGGCCCTTTTTCTTACGCCGCCGGAGCATTGACCGTCGCGATCACGGCCCTCATATCGGTCGCCAGCTCGCGATAGTGCCCGCCCAGCCGCTGATATAGCTCGCGGTTGCTCCCATCCAGCGTCCTGCTAGCGATCAGCTCGCATTCGTCGGCGAGGATCTCAAATCGTTCCAGCTTTGCTTGGAGAGCAGACATGGCGGGCGTTTCCCTGACACCGTTACTGAGGGAGTTGCGACGCTACTACTCGGACTGCGTCTAACACAGCATAATTATAGGGTAGAACTAAATTCTTCCCGGCAGGGACTTTGACCGATTGATGGGAGCGACTTGTCCGCCGTAGCTCGAACGGCGAAGGCGCGAGCGCATGAGCGTTTCGAGGCATTCCGGAGGCAAATCGAAGCGCTCGGAGATGAGGTGAGCAACTGACGATGCGGCGGAGCCGTAATCGGATCGGTTAGCGCGCGGCGAAGCCCTTCAATTCAGTATCCGCGACGCGAATGATGCGTATCGCTTCGCTCCACCTGACGCGCGAGTCCTCCCGCCGGATGGAACCCGTTTTGCGGCGCACACAGCCGCCGTCATCGGCTCGGCTCCCGATCAAACCCTCCCGAAAGCGTTCATGGCTTGGTGACTCAAACGTGCTGAGGTGAAGAGGCTCGCAATTGCTCCAGGTGGATTCTCGCCATGTCCGGACAGGTGTCAGCTTCCCGCGGCCGAACGTTTTTGGCCGGAAAGATCGTCTTCAACTTCGGCCGGTCGGCCTTCGACTGCACGGTCCGCCAGCTCACGGAGACGGGCGCCACCGTGGAACTTGAAAGTGTCGTTGGCATTCCCGATCACATTCAACTGTTGCTCGTCGGCAGCAATCAGGTGAAGCCATGCAAACGGCTGTGGCAATCGGACCGCCAGCTCGGCCTGGTCTTTGAAGAGCAGCAGGCCAACGCTGCGGCGCCCACGCCTGCCGCTCCTGCGCCGGCCGCCATTCCGGAGCGGCGCAGCGGCGACATTCTGCGCGGGCACATGCTGGCGCTGCGCGCGGCGCTCGATCAGATCCCCGTCGGCATCCTGCTGCTGGACGCGGAGCTGAAGGCCCTGTTCATCAACCGCGCGTTTCGGAACATGTGGCGGCTTCCGGACGAGGTGGCCGACCGCAACCCCACCTTCACCGACCTGATGCATCACGGCTGCAAGACCATGGCCTACGAGCTGCCGGCCGCGCAGCTCGAAGCCTATGTTGCCGAGCGCGTCCGCCTCGTGGGCGTCGGGGACCCCAACCCGATCGATCTCAGGCGCAGCAACGGTGATGTGGTTCGATGTCAGTGCACGCCGCTGCCCGACGGCGGCCGGATGGTGAGCTACACGCCCGTGACCGACATCGTGCGCGCATCCGACAAGCTCAAGGTGCTGACCGGCGCGCTCGAGAACGTAGAGGACGGCATCGTCCTGCTTGACCGCGATCTCAATGCGATCTTCCTCAATCGGCGAATGCGGGAATTCTGGGAGGTGAGCGAGGAGGAGGTCGCGCGGCATCCGGCATACATCACGCTGCTCACGCGCAATCGCCGCGCCGTTCCGGCGGGCGCGACCCCGGAGCAAATCAGGGCCTTTCCTGCGAAGCGGATTGCGGAGATCAAGGCAGGCGATCACAAGCGCGACGTGCAGACGCCGGACGGCCGCCATATCAGGATCCATTGCTCGACGATGGCAAACGGCGGTCGCATGCTGACCTTCGTCGACGTGACCGATCTCGTACGCAACGCACGGCAGCTGGAGGTGCTCGCGACCACCGATCCGCTCACCGGATTGTTCAACCGCAGGCACTTCCTGACGACGCTGGATGCGGAGTGGAGCCGGTTCCAGCGCTACTATCGTTCGGTATCCGTGCTGATGGTTGATATCGATCACTTCAAGAGCATCAATGACCGCTTCGGACATGCGGTCGGTGACGAGGCCATCAAGGCTGTTGCCGGGATATGCATTCGGGGCAAGCGAAAGTCCGACGTCGTCGGCCGCGTCGGAGGCGAGGAGTTCGCCGTCCTGCTGCCGGAGACCACATTGTCGCGCGCCCGAACCGTCGCCGAACGCATCCGCAAGAGGGCGGAAGCGTTGACGGTGGGGGCGGATGATCGGCCGGTATCACTCACGGTGAGCATCGGCGTTGCCGAGGCGCTCACAAGCATGCCGGGGATCGATGCCCTAATGAAGGCTGCCGATGCGGCGCTCTACCAGGCCAAGGAGCACGGCAGGAATCGCACGGAGTGCTGGTCACCTCCGTCGCCACCGAAGCTGGCCGCGGAGTAGAGGTTGCGAACGCCGTCTCCCCGTCGTCATTCCGGGTTCTCGCTTCGCGAGCCCCGGGAATGACGCGTGGATGGGGGGCGGCCTCTGCCACTGGTGCGGACATGGACGACTCTTGCCCGCGACCAACGGGTCGCCAATTTGCTCGACCGTCCGCCTGCGAGCCGTATTGCCTCGGCGCTGAACGCGAAATGGAAGCGTGTGACCGTGTGAACCGGCGCGCGTACTCCGGCCATCCGGTTCGCCTCATTGCTCGCGAACGCCAGCTTTTCTGAGTCCCTCGACGATGTCGTCGTACTCACGACGAAACTGCGGATTACTCGAACGTGCGTGGCCAATTCGCTGGAACCACTGGACCGTGAAGTCCGATCGGATTGCATTCAATTCGACCAACATTTGCTGGGCCATTTCCAACTGGCCAGTTGCTCCATAAGCTGAAATCAGATCCGCATAGGGAAACCAGTCCAATTTGTTCAAATTGATTGAGCGCCTACATTCTTCAATGCCTTCATTATACTGGCGAAGATGAACGTGAGCATGACAGAGGAAGAAGCGCCAGGTGCCAGCGGCCGGATCCTTGGGACTTAGGCGCAAAGCGATCTGAACCGGGGAAAACGCTTCGCGTGCGCGTCCCGCCGTAATAAGTACGATCCCTTTGTTAGCATACGCGACGGGCGAATTGGGATCGATTTCCAAAGCTGCTTCGTATTCAGGCAAGGCTTCCTCAGGGTTTCCGTAGTTCAAAATGTTTCCCTTGCCTATGTGCGCGTTTGCGGTCGCCGGACGTTTTGCGAGAACTTGATCAATTAGTTTGATCGCCGTCTTTTTGTCCTCCACGACGGATATTGACCATCCGTAGATCACGTCATGTGCTATGCACCACGCTTTCCCGAGCGTTGCGTCAATGTTATCCGGGTCGAGACGCAACGCGCTATCGAACAAGTCCTTTGCTTGCGCGTTCGTTGACCTGATCCGAGGTTCATAGAGTTTAGCCCAGCCGCGCATGCTGAAATCCACAGCGTCTGGATTCGTTGGCCTATCCATTTGGCTGCGCCGGCTTTCGGCCTGCACGAGTTGGACGTTGAGAGAGCGGGCGAGCCGCGCCGTGACCTGCTCCTGCAAGGCCGCAAGATTCGTCCGATCACCGTCGAAACGGTCCGACCAGACATCGCGGCCGGTCGACAAGTCGACAAGTGACACATTCAAGCGAACCTGATCTCCCGCTCGCTGCACCGCGCCCTGTACGGCCCAGCGAATGCCAAGGTCATTGCCAAGCTTCTTAAGATCGACCTGCTTGTTCTTATAGGTGAAGGCTGTGCCGCGCCCGATCACAAACGCGCCCGGCATCTGCGCAATATCAGTCGTCAGGTCGGTCGCAACACCGTCGGCGAAATAATCCTGTTCCGGATCATTGTTGAGATTCGCAAACGGCAGCACGACAAGCGACAGGCGAGGAATGATGCCTGGCCGAGCCGTAGCCTCTCTCTGTGTCTTTTGTCTTTCCTCAAACACGTTGGTGCCGACCGCCTTCCAGACGACGAGGCCGCCGGCCACCGCAGCGATGACCGCGATAGAGGCAAGCGCGGCGCCCACAGGCATAAGGCGGGCTCGGATCTGGCCCATGGAATGACGAGCCGGTGAGGGTGGGCCGTGTCTTGGGCGTTCCGTTTGGATGGCCAGGTCAGATCCATTCCTGATCACGGCATAGGCCCGCACCGGGCGGTCGATATTCTTGAGGTTCTGCTCGCCCAGATCGGCGAACTCAACCCCGACCTTGCCCCGGACTTGATCGTAGGCGGAAGCCGAGATGCAGATGGCGCCTGGTTCTGCGATACTTTCAAGCCGCGCCGCAATGTTGACGCCGTCTCCAAAGATGTCGTCGGGTTCGACGATCACGTCGCCGATATTGATGCCTACTCGGAAAACAATGCGTCGATCCTCAGCATCTGCGATTGTCAGTTCGTCAACGCGGATTTGGAACTGTACTGCGGCTCGGACAGCCTCGACGGCGCTAGGAAACTCCGCTAGGAGCCCGTCGCCGGTGTTCTTCACGACGCGGCCGCCGTGGTCGGCAATCGCCGGCTTCACACCGTCCGCCAGGAGGGTCGTCAGTTTGGCGTGGGTCGCCTCTTCGTCGTTGTGCATCAACCGCGAGTAGCCGGCTACATCGGCGGCCAATATCGCCGACAATCTCCGCTCGACCCGTGCTGGCCGCTCCTGCGCCATGTCTGCGATTCGACCTCGACGCGATTTGTACAACGGGCCGCATGGAATGCCTATACGGGCCAGTGTCGCGATCGGCCCTCCTGCGGCAGATGGGAGTCATGCCGCGAATGTGGTCGGCGGCCCTCCGGGCTCGCGCCAAGAGGCGCGCTCCCCGGTACGCAACTGCGCGGCGGGGTAGGTGCGACAAAACAACCCGACGGGCAACTCAGCAAAACCTGTCAATCACCTCGCTCAAAAATATTTCGCTTTATCCGAAGGGAAGCTCAGTGTATGAATCACCCGTCTCACCCGATCGAGGGGCGCTTCGCGATCGTCACGAACGTGGGTCGAGATGCGGTGGACGTTGATGGCTCAACTGACGAGTGAGCCCGAAGCGGACGGTGAAGTCGTGTGGTCCTGACGCCCTAGCGGCAGGTGCCCTCTCGCAAGACGCGAATGCGTTTTGCGAAGGCGGTGACAAGCAAGCCCAGTCTCGCCGGGGAGAGCACGAAGTAAGCCGTAGCCCATCGCGCAGGGAAAGCCGGATTGCTCCGGTTACACCTGTGGTCCTACCCCCGAGCTTTCTACCCATTGCTCGGGGCCCATGGGGGCGATCGGCACCCGGCTTTCCCTGCGCCCTCTTCAACGGAGAGGGCGGAACGAAGAGCAAAGCTCGGACGCCTCGCGTCGCGAGCATGCGAATATATGACCCACAGACCGCGCAACCCACTCGATGTCGTCCCGGCGAAAGCCGGGACCCATAACCGCCGATGGTCATTGTTGCGCGTCGGTGGAGCGACGAGTCGCATTCACAACACCCGCTGCGGAGTATGGGTCCCGGCTTTCGCCGGGACGACAACGGAGGACGCGCCCCCTTGGCTCGAGCACAGACGTCTCTGGAATACTGGATCACCCGCATGCGCACGCGCGGGTGATGACATCGAATACGCTGTTTGACAGTTGAAGCAGTGACCAAGGGCTGTCCTTCAATCCCGCTGCTCCAGCAGGCACCATCACATGGCGGCAATCTATCGGCTATGTGGTCGGGCCCGCGTCAGATGTCTATAAGGACTGATAATACATGGTTGCCCGGCGGCCACGATTGTTGCGATTCTGCAACGGTGCTTGAACATTTAACCTTAAAAGCACCCGGTCCGTAGTCGCGCCGCTTTTTAGCCACACCCCGACATGAAAGGATATTCAAGTAGCTGAATAGCCAGCGCTCCGACGGCGGGACATTTTTTCGGGTTCCGGCGTTGATGGAGGAAAGAGCGCCGGGAACAGGGTCGCGATGGACGCCAAGACCAACATCAAGGGCAGGCTGCCCAGCCGTCACGTGACGGAGGGTCCCGAGCGCGCACCGCACCGGTCCTATCTTTATGCGATGGGGCTGACGACAGCCCAGATTCATCAACCCTTTGTCGGCGTTGCTTCATGTTGGAATGAAGCCGCTCCCTGCAACATCTCGCTGATGCGCCAGGCGCAGGCGGTGAAGAAGGGCGTGGCCTCGGCCGGCGGCACGCCGCGCGAGTTCTGCACCATCACCGTCACCGACGGCATCGCGATGGGCCATGACGGCATGCGCTCGTCGCTGCCGTCGCGCGAATGCATTGCCGATTCGGTCGAGCTGACGGTCCGCGGCCACTCCTATGACGCGCTGGTCGGGCTCGCCGGCTGCGACAAGTCGCTGCCGGGCATGATGATGGCGATGGTCCGCCTCAACGTGCCGTCGATCTTCATCTATGGCGGCTCGATCCTGCCGGGCAACTTCCGCGGCCAGCCGGTCACCGTCCAGGACATGTTCGAGGCGGTCGGCAAGCACTCGGTCGGCGCCATGTCCGACGAGGACCTCGACGAGATAGAGCGGGTGGCGTGCCCGTCGGCCGGCGCCTGCGGCGCCCAATTCACCGCCAACACCATGGCGACCGTCTCCGAGGCGATTGGCCTCGCGCTCCCGTATTCTGCCGGGGCCCCGGCGCCTTACGAGATCCGCGACTCCTTCTGCGCCGCCGCAGGCGAGAAGGTGATGGAGCTGATCGAGAAAAACATCCGGCCCCGCGACATCGTCACCCGCGAAGCCCTTGAAAATGCTGCGGCCGTGGTTGCAGCCTCAGGTGGTTCGACCAATGCTGCGCTGCACCTGCCGGCGATCGCCCATGAGTGCGGCATTAAATTCAATTTGTTCGACGTTGCCGAAATCTTCAAAAAGACTCCTTACGTCGCGGATTTGAAGCCGGGCGGCCGTTATGTTGCCAAAGACATGTTTGAAGTAGGTGGCATTCCGCTGCTGATGAAGACGCTGCTCGACAATGGCCACCTGCACGGGAATTGCCTGACCGTCACTGGCCGAACGATCGCCGAAAACCTCAAAAGCGTGAAATGGAATCCGCATCAGGATGTGGTGCGGCCCGCCGACAATCCGATCACCGTGACGGGTGGGGTTGTCGGGCTGAAGGGTAATCTCGCTCCGGAGGGTGCGATCGTGAAGGTCGCGGGAATGTCCAACCTGAGGTTTACCGGTCCGGCCCGGTGCTTCGACCGCGAGGAAGACGCCTTCGAGGCGGTGCAGAAGCGCACCTACAGGGAAGGCGAGGTTATCGTGATCCGCTACGAGGGGCCGAAGGGCGGTCCCGGCATGCGGGAGATGCTGGCGACCACGGCGGCACTGACCGGGCAGGGGATGGGCGGCAAGATTGCCCTGATCACCGATGGCCGGTTCTCCGGCGCCACCCGTGGCTTCTGCATCGGACATATTGGACCTGAAGCGGCCGTCGGCGGGCCGATCGGGTTGTTGCAAGACGGCGACATCATCGAGATCGATGCGGTCGCCGGCACCCTTAACGTAAATTTGAGCGACGCCGAACTCGCAAATCGTAAGACCAAATGGGCCCCTCGCGCGACGAACCATACATCTGGTGCGCTGTGGAAGTACGCCGAGCAAGTGGGGCCGGCGGTGGATGGCGCAGTCACCCATCCGGGTGGCGCGTACGAGAAACAGTGTTATGCGGACGTTTAGGCGTACGATATTGGCGTTTGCGTTAGGGGCCATCCCGGTGGCGGGCCCCGGATTCGGATTCGACGGCGCACCGGTCAACCCACAAGATACGGTTCTTCCTGTGGTTTCCCCGCAGCCGGGGACAGCCGGCGCGCTGAAACGGGCCGCGACCCCGGTGGCGCCTGCGGCGACCTCGCCGACCTCGTCGTTCAGCACGCTGCAGTATCAGGCCGAGGGCGGTCACCCCGTCGCGCAGTGGAAGCTTGGCAAGATGTACGCCGAGGGCGATGGCGTTATCCAGGACGACATGCGCGCCTTCGAGTATTTCAGCCGGATCGCCAATGCGCATGCCGAGGATTCCCCGTCGGCGCCGCAGGCCTCGATCGTGGCCAACGCCTTCGTCGCGCTCGGCCGCTACTATCTGAGCGGCATTCCCAATTCCAAGGTGAAGGCGGACACCGAGCGGGCGCGGGAGATGTTCTCCTATGCCGCGTCCTATTTCGGTAATGCCGACGCCCAGTACGACCTTGCCCGGCTCTACCTGAAGACGCCGGACGCCTCGCGGGACGACTTCCGCTACGGCGCGCGCTGGCTCGGCCTTGCCGCCCAGAAGGGCCAGCATCAGGCGCAGGCGCTGCTCGGCCAGATGCTGTTCAACGGCGACCGCCTGCCGCCGCAGCGGGCACGCGGCCTGATGTGGCTGACGCTGGCGCGCGACAGCGCGACGCCGGATGAGGCCTGGATCAAGGAAAGCTACAACCGGGCGATCGCCAAGGCCTCCGAGGACGATCGCGCGATGGCGCTGCAGATGCTCGAGCACTGGGTGCAGGGCCGCCGGGATTGAACTTCCGGCCGGCCGGCGGGTCAGGCGATCTCGAAATCGAGATCGGCCCAGACCGGGACGTGGTCGGACGGCTTCTCCCAGGCCCGGACATAGCTGTCGATGCCGACGTCGATCAGCCGGTCGCTCGCTTGTGCCGACATCAACAGGTGGTCGATGCGCAGGCCCCAGTTCTTCTGCCAGGCGCCGGCCTGGTAGTCCCAGAAGGTGTACTGGCCCGGCTCGTCATTGACCGCCCGCAGCGCGTCGGTCAGGCCGAGGCCGAGCAGCGACTGGAAGGCCTCGCGGGTGGCGGGGCGGAACAGGGCGTCATCGGCCCAGGCGGCGGGATTGTAGACGTCGCGCGCGGCCGGGATGACGTTGAAGTCGCCGGCCAGGATCAACGGCTCCTCGGCCCTAAGCCGCTCCTTCGAATACTCAAGAAGCCGCGACATCCACTTGAGCTTGTACGGATATTTGTCGGTATTGGCGGGGTTGCCATTGGGCAGGTAAAGGCACGCGACGCGGATCACGCCCTGCTTCAGCGTGACGACGCCTTCGAGGAAGCGGGCATGGGCGTCCTCGTCGTCGCCGGCGAGGCCCGATTTGGTCTCGTCGAACGGCAGCTTCGACAGCAGCGCGACGCCGTTGAAGGTCTTCTGGCCGTGCGTGACGACATTGTACCCGAGCGCCTCGACCTCGAGGCGGGGAAACGCATCATCGACGCATTTGATCTCCTGCAGACAGACGATGTCGGGGGAGCACTCCTTCAGCCAGCTGACCAGAAGCTCGATCCGTTGCCGGACCGAGTTGACGTTCCACGTAGCGATGCGAACTGCCATCGGACTTCCTTCATTGTGGGGGAACTTGACCGAGCGCCGCCCCGCTTAGACCAAGCGCTTCCGCATCTCGATGTGCGGGATGCCGGCCTCCTCGAATTCCGCGCCGATCCGCTCGAAGCCGACGCGTGCGTAGAACGGCTCCGCGTGCGTCTGCGCGTTGAGGATCAGTTCCGGATAGCCGAGTTCGGCCGCCTTGGCCATCAGCGCGTCCAGCACGCGGGCGCCTACGCCTGTGCCGCGCGCCGCTTTGAGCACGGCCATGCGGCCGATATGACCGTCCGGCAACAGCCGGCCCGTGGCCAAGGGCGCACCGTCGTCGGCGAACGCCAGCGCATGCCAGCTCGATGCGTCCATGTCGTCCCATTCCAGTTCTACCGGCACCCGCTGTTCCTCGACGAAGACGCTGTAGCGGATGGCGCGGGAGCGTTCGCGGGCTTCTTCCCAGGGGCAGACAAGGACGGAGGTGGACATAAGGTCGCGATTCGGAAGCTCAATGAAGCAGAACGGATGCGGCCCGGTTACTCAAAACGTCCGGCGATGCGCATGCAAATGACCGGATTGAAGCCGCACTATTTCACTTAGGTGGCATACCATGGGCGGTCCGCCTGTGCTAACCCTCTCAGGAAACAAGGCGCAACAATTGCCGACGGGGGAGTGACGACGCGCACCGGCCTTCAAGGGAAGCTGGCGGCGCACGTGCAAAACTTATGAAAAAACGCAATTTGGTTCTGACTGTCGCTGTTCTCGGCATTGCGGCCGGGGCGGCTTACATGACCCGCACTTCATGGATGGGTGGCGGCGCCGCCACCGCGCAAGGGACCCCGCGGCCGCGCGTGGTGTCCGTGGATCTCGCCAAGGCGGAACGCAAATCGGTTCCGGTCGATGTCGATGCCATTGGACAGGTCACGCCGATCTCCAGCGTGGCGCTGAAGTCGCGGCTGGAGACTACCATTGTCTCGGTGCATTTCGAGGACGGCGCCAAGGTCAATGAAGGCGACCTGCTGTTCACGCTCGACGCGCGGCAGATCGACGCGCAGATCGAGCAGGCCGAGGGCGTCCTGGCCCGCGACCAGGCCCAGCTCGAGGGCGCGCAGCGCGACCTCCGCCGCTACACCGAACTGGTCGGCAAGGGTGCGACCACCCAGGTCAACCTCGACAACGCCAAGACCCAGTCCGACGTCCTGATCGGCACCATCAAGGCCGACCGGTTCGCGCTGGAGAATCTCCGCGTCCAGAAGAGCTACACCGTCATCCGCGCACCATTCGCGGGACGGATCAGCGCCGCCAATGTCAAGGTCGGCAACTTCGTCCGCCCCGCCGACACCCAGCCGCTCGCGGTCATCAACCAGATGGCACCGGTCTACGTCACCTTCGCGATTCCGCAGCGGGCGCTGGTCGATCTGCGCGACGCCATGGGGAAGGGCGACTCAAAGGTGATCGCGACCATTCCCGGCCACCAGCGCTCCGAGCGCGGCAAGGTCGCGATGGTCGAGAACGCCGTCGACGCGACCACCGGCATGGTGACCGTGCGCGGCATCATGAACAACGAGAGCGAGACGCTCTGGCCCGGCACCATCGTGCAGACCAAGCTGATCATCCGCAGCGAAGACGCGGTCGTGGTGCCGACGGTCGCGGTGCAACGCAGCCAGAACGGCAATTTCGTCTTCGTCGTCAAGGACGGCGTCGCCAAGGTCCGGCCGGTCAAGGTCGATCGCACCTTCCAGGGCAGCTCGGTGATCTCAGACGGACTGGCTGGCGATGAAAGCGTCGTCGTCGACGGCCAGCTGCTGCTCTCGGAGGGATCGCGGGTTGAACTGCGGGCGCGCAAGGCCGGAGCCTGACCGATGACGCTCTCCGAGCTTTGCATCCGCCGCCCGGTCATGACGACGCTGATCACGGCGTCGATCATCGCATTCGGCGTGTTCGGCTTCCGCCTGCTGCCGGTCTCGGCGCTGCCCAAGGTGGACTTCCCGACCATCGCGGTGACCGCGACCCTGCCCGGCGCCAGCGCCGACACCATGGCGGCCTCGGTCGCCGGCATCATCGAGCGCCAGCTCTCGACCATTGCCGGCATCTCCTCGATGTCCTCGAACTCGTCGCAGGGTACGAGCGTCATCACCATCCAGTTCGACCTCAACCGCAACATCGATGCCGCCGCGCTCGACGTGCAGACCGCGTTGACGATCGCGCAGCGCCGGCTGCCGATCGAGATGACGATCCCGCCGAGCTTCCGGAAGGTGAACCCGGCGGACTTCCCGGTGCTGTTCGTCTCGCTCGGCTCGGCGACGCAGCCGTTGTCGAGCGTCAACGAATATGGCGACATCACGATCGGGCAGGCGTTGTCGCAGCTGCCGGGCGTCGCCCAGGTGCTGATCTACGGCGCGCAGAAATTCGCCATCCGCGTCCAGGCCGATCCGGAGGCCGCCGCCGCCCGCGGCGTCTCGATGGAGGATATCCGCGCCGCGGTGTCGCGCGCCAATTCCTCGACGCCGGTCGGCACCTTGAACGGCCCCAAGCAGGACGTCGCGCTGCAGGCCTCCGGCCAGATGGACAAGGCGGCCGACTACCGCCAGATCTACGTCGCCTGGCGCAACGGCTCGCCGGTCCGGCTCGACGAGATCGCCAAGGTCTATGACAGCGTCGAGAACGACAAGATCGCGACCTGGATGAACGACGAGCGGGCGATCGTGCTCGCGATCCAGAAGCAGCCCGACGCCAACACCGTGGCGGTGGTCGACGCCGTGCTGGCCAAGCTGCCGGCGCTGCGCGCCGCGATCCCGCCTTCGGTGACCATGCAGGTCATGATGGACCGTTCGGTCTCGATCCGCCAGGCGGTCAGCGACGTCGAGGAGACCCTGCTAATCGCGATCGGGCTCGTGATCCTCGTGATCTTCCTGTTCCTGCGCTCGGCGTCGGCGACCTTCATCCCGGCGCTCGCGGTGCCGATCTCGCTGTTCGGCACGTGCGCGGCGATGTACGCGCTGGACTACTCCATCAACAACATGACGCTGCTGGCGCTGACGCTCTCGGTCGGCTTCGTGGTCGACGACGCCATCGTCATGCTGGAGAACATCGTCCGCCACATCGAGCACGGCATGAAGCCGTTCGAGGCGGCGCTGAAGGGCGCCCGCGAGATCGGCTTCACGATCATCTCGATCACCTTCTCGCTGATCGCAGTGTTCATCCCGGTGCTGCTGATGGGCGGCATCGTCGGCCGCGTGTTCCGCGAATTCGCGGTGACGATCTCGGTCGCCATCATCGTGTCCGGCTTCGTGTCGTTGACCCTGACGCCGATGCTGTGCGCCCGCGTGCTGCGCACGCATGACGCGACCAAGCGGCCGAACGTCGTGCTGCGGGCGTTCGAGGCGATGTTCGAGGCCTGGCTGCGGGCCTATGAATGGGCGCTGGATTGGGTGCTGGCCAAGAAGGCCCTGATGCTGGTGGTGACGCTGGCTACGCTGGGCGGCACCATCTATCTCTACATGATCGTGCCGAAGGGCTTCTTCCCGCAGGAGGACACCGGCTTTCTGATCGGCGTGACGGAGGCTGCGACCGACACCTCGTTCGAGGCGATGAAGGTGCGCCAGCAGGCGCTGGTCGAGGTGCTCCGGACCGATCCGGCGATAGAGTACATCAACTCTACGGTCGGCTCCGGCGGTCCCAATCCGACGGCGAATTACGGCCGTCTGTTCATCGCGCTGAAGCCGCAGAAGATGCGCGACAACGCCACCGTGGTGATCGGCCGTCTACGGCAGAAGGCGCGCGAGATCCCGGGCATGCAGGCGTTCTTCCAGAGCATCCAGAACCTCAGCATCGGCGGCCGCATCTCCAAGAGCCAGTATCAGTATGTGATGCAGAGCGGCGATACCGAGGCGCTGTACCGGCTGGCGCCCGAGATGCGCGACAAGATCGAGAAGATCCCGGGCTTGCTCGACGTTACCACCGACCTCTACATCAAGAACCCGCAGATGACGGTCGACATCGACCGCGAGAAGGCGGCGGTCTACGGCGTCACCGTCGATCAGGTCCGCAACCAGCTCTACAACGCCTATGGCGCGCGGCAGGTCGGCACCATCTACATGCCATCGAACGACTACCAGATCATCCTCGAGGTGCAGCCGCAGTTCCGCGTCGATCCGTCCGACCTCTCGAAGCTCTACATGAAGACCGCGAACAACCAGACCATTCCGCTGGATGCGGTGGCGAGGCTGGTGCCGACGGTCGGGCCGTTGCAGATCAACCACCAGGGCCAGCAACCGGCGGTGACGATCTCGTTCAACCTCGCGCCGGGCACCTCACTCGGCTACGCGGTCGACAAGATCACCGAACTCGAGCAGACCGCGAATTTGCCGCCGACGATTGTGACCGGCTTCTCCGGCACCGCGCAGGTGTTCCAGGATTCGCTGCGCGGGCAGGGTGTGCTGATCCTCGCCGCGGTGTTCGCGGCCTTCGTGATCCTCGGCATTCTCTATGAGAGCTTCATCCACCCGATCACAATCATTTCCGGCCTGCCTTCGGCCGGCATCGGCGCGATCCTGACGCTAATGATGTTCGGGATGGAGCTGTCTGTGATTGCGATGATCGGCATCGTGATGCTGGTCGGCATCGTCAAGAAGAACGCGATCATGATGGTCGACTTTGCGCTCGAGCGCCGCCGGGTCGGCCTCAGCGCCGAGCACGCGATCCGCGAGGCGGCACTGCTGCGCTTCCGTCCAATCATGATGACGACGTTCGCGGCGATCTTCGGCACGCTGCCGATCGCGCTCGGCGCGGGCGCCGGCGCCGAACTGCGTCAGCCGCTCGGCGTCGCCGTGGTCGGCGGCCTCTGCGTGTCGCAGCTGCTGACGCTGTTCATCACGCCGGTGATCTACATCTATCTCGACCGCATCGACCGCAGGCTGCGCCGCAAGCTCGACCCGCAAGCCGAGGCGGGCGGCGACGTCGAGCGGCCGCAGGTGGTCGCGGCGGAATAGCCGAGCATTCGGCGCGAGCCGGAAACCGGCGCGCCGGGAGAAATCGCCCGGGATAGTGAATCGTTAGATCGAGAAGCTGGTGCCGCAGCCGCAGGAGGCGGTGGCGTTCGGATTGACGACGCGGAACGAGGCGCCGATCAGGTCGTCGACGAAGTCGACCTCCGAGCCCGCGAGGAACGGGACCGAGGCGGGATCGATCAGCACCACCGCGCTGTCGCGTTCGATCACGAGGTCGTCATCGGCCTGGGTGCGCTCGACGTCGAACTTGTACTGGAAACCGGAGCAGCCGCCGCCCTCGACCGAAATGCGCAGCTTGGCGCCTTCGCCTTCCTTGCTGAGGATCTGCCCGATCCGGCGGGCGGCCCGTTCGCTGACGGTGATGGCAGCAGTCATGTCGGTCTCCGAAACCCTATTTGAGCATGATCCGATCCGGATCAGGCCCGGCGTCATCCCCAATTCATTTGGTCGGCCGCCTCAGTCATAGTTAAGTGCGTCGGACCATGGAATCAAATGGATAAGGACTAAAATACAGTGTCGGTCGGAATGGCTGCCCCCCGCGCGCCTTATGCCTGCGACCCCGATCGCAGCCGCGGCCGGCTGGTCGCGGAGCCGCCGAGCCGGACCCGCAGCCCGTTCCGGCGCGACTGCGACCGGGTGATTCATTCCACCGCGTTCCGCCGCCTCAAGCACAAGACGCAGGTCTTCGTCTTCCACGAAGGCGATCACTACCGCACGCGGCTGACCCATTCGCTGGAGGTCGCGCAGATCGCCCGGGCGCTGGCCCGCCAGCTCGGGGTCGACGAGGACTTGACCGAGACGCTGGCGCTGGCGCATGACCTCGGCCATCCGCCGTTCGGCCATGCCGGCGAGCGGGCGCTCGACGAATGCCTCAGGGATGACGGCGGCTTCGACCACAATGCGCAGGCGCTGCGGGTCGTCACCTCGCTGGAGCATCGCTACCCCGAATTCGGCGGGCTGAACCTGACCTGGGAATCGCTCGAGGGGATCGTCAAGCACAACGGGCCGCTGACCGAGCGCAACGGCGCACCCGCCGGCCGCTACCTGGAGAGTGGAATCCCAATCGGAATTGCCGACTACAACAAGGGCCACGACCTCGAGCTCTGGAGTTATGCCTCGCTCGAGGCGCAGATCGCGGCCTTCGCCGACGACATCGCCTATGATGCGCACGACATCGATGATGGCCTGCGTGCCGGTCTTTTCGCGGTCGACGACCTCAAGGAGATGCCGCTGACCGCCGACATCATCGCCGAGATCGACCGCCACTATCCCGGGCTCGACGAGGTCCGGCGCGGCGCCGAACTGGTGCGTGAGCTGATCTCACACTTCATCAGCGCGGTCTTCAACGAAGCGAGCCGGCGCCTCGCGGCCGCGCAGCCGCAATCGGCGCACGACGTGCGCCACCACAATACCCCGCTGATTGCGTTTCCGTCCGAGGTGGCGGAGCAGGAGGCGGCGATCAAGGCGTTCCTGTTCCGGCGGATGTATCGCCACAAGCGGGTGATGCTGGTGATGGAGGAGGCGGAGGAGGTGGTCCGCAACCTGTTCGAGCGCTACCTGCAATCGCCTGAAGACCTGCCGGCGGAATGGATCGAGGGCAGCGTGCAGGAGACCGGGAGCGCTCGGAACAGGCGGATCGGCAATTTCATTGCCGGGATGACCGACCGTTTCGCCCTGATCGAGCACCAAAGGCTTTTTGACTCGACCCCGGATTTGCGTTAGCGCCCTGCCATGGCCGACACCACTGCTTCACCACACCTTTTTGCCGCTATGCTGACGCGCGTGCATGCGATCTGTGCCGCTGTCGCAGCCGAGGACAATTGGCCCGCCGGCATCGATCTGTCCCGCGTTGTGGTGGAGCCGCCGCGCGACGCCAGCCATGGCGACATGGCGACCAATGCCGCGATGGTGCTCGCCAAGGATGCCAAGGCCAAGCCGCGCGAGCTCGCCGACAAGATCGCCGAGCGGCTGCGCGCCGATGCGCTGGTGGCCTCGGTCGATGTCGCCGGGCCCGGCTTCATCAACCTGACCTTGAAGCCGCAGGTCTGGGCGGACGCGCTGCGCGCCGTGCTGGCCGCCGGCTCGGCTTACGGGCGCAGCGACATCGGCAAGGCCGAGAAGGTCAATGTCGAATATGTCTCGGCCAACCCGACCGGGCCGATGCATGTCGGCCATTGCCGTGGCGCCGTGTTCGGCGACGCGCTGTGCAGCCTGTTGCAATTCGCGGGGTTCGACGTCTGCCGCGAATACTACATCAACGACGCCGGCGCCCAGGTCGAGGTGCTCGCGCGCTCGGCGTTCCTGCGCTACCGCGAGGCGCTGGGCCAGGACATCGGCGCGATTCCGGAAGGGCTCTATCCCGGCGATTACCTCGTGCCGGTCGGCGAGGCGCTCGCCAGGGAATATGACGAGAAGCTGCTCGACATGAAGGAAGCCGAGTGGCTGCCGATCGTGCGCGACAAGGCGATCGCCATGATGATGGAGATGATCAAGGGCGATCTCGCCGCGCTCAACATCCATCACGACGTGTTCTTCTCCGAGCGCTCGCTGATCACATCAGGCAACAACAAGGTCGCCGAGACGATCGATTTCCTGCGCGCCAAGGGCGACATCTACGAGGGCCGCCTGCCGCCGCCGAAGGGCAAGCCGGTCGAGGACTACGAGGACCGCGAGCAGTCGCTGTTCCGCGCCACCGCCTATGGCGACGACGTCGATCGTCCGCTGATCAAGTCGGACGGCTCCTACACCTACTTCGCATCCGACATCGCCAATCACCGCTACAAGTTCGAGCGTGGCTTCACCAATCTGATCGACGTGTTCGGTGCCGATCACGGCGGCTACATCAAGCGGATGCAGGCGGCGGTGAAGGCGGTGACCGCCGGCAAGGCTGTGCTCGACGTCAAGATCGTCCAGCTCGTGAAGCTGCTGCGCGACGGCGAGCCGGTGAAGATGTCGAAGCGCTCCGGCGAATTCGTCACGCTGCGCGAGGTGGTCGACGAGGTCGGCTCGGACGCTGTCCGATTCATGATGCTGTTCCGCAAGAACGACGCGGTGCTCGATTTCGACCTCGCCAAGGTGATCGAGCAGTCAAAGGACAACGCGGTCTTCTACGTCCAGTACGGCCACGCCCGCGGCCATTCGATCTTCCGCAACGCGCGAGAGGAAGCGGTTCCCGATCTGCCAGAGACCGATGAGGCCCGGCTGGCCTATCTCCGTAATGCTACGGTCGAGCGGCTGACCGACCCGGCCGAACTCGAGCTGCTCAAGCGGCTTGCGCTTTATCCGCGGATGATCGAGGCTGCGGCGGTGGCACATGAGCCGCACCGAATCGCTTTTTATCTCTATGATTTGGCCAGTGAATTTCATGCGCTTTGGACCAAGGGGCGCGATTTGCCCTATTTACGCTTCATTATCAATAATGATGCAGAGATCACGAGGGCGCGACTGGCAATGGTTCAGGGCGTCGTCTCGGTTCTGGCATCGGGCTTAGCTGTTCTAGGCGTCCACGCTCCGACCGAGATGCGGTAGGCAGGGGCATTAGGCCCTCACGAGTGGGGATTTGTGAGGGCATCTGGCAGAGGCCAACTCGTACGGACCGGCTGTGCCGGCGATCTTGGCGCTGTCCCGAAGGGGATGCATCATCACAATGGCTGATCGATATCAGGACCGACATTTTCCCGCCGACACGGCTTCCAAGGCCGACAGCGATCCGCTTGCCGAACTGGCACGGCTGATCGGCCAGACGGATCCCTTCGGCTCCGCCAACAAGCCGCCGCCGCGACCGCTGCAGTCGCGCGCCAACGCGCGGCCGCAACAATACGAGCCGCAGGCCGCGGACGAGGATGCGCCGCCCGCGGGCCCGCCGCCCTGGATGCAGCGCGCGCGGCAGGAGGCTGTCGCTCCGGCTCCCGTGCAGAACATCGAAGACGAAGAGCCCGAGCAGGACTACCAGCCTAAGCCGGTGCATCCGTTGCACCGCTATGCGGCTCAGCAGGCGCAGCCCGCACCCGTGCCGGTGGCGCACTATCGGCCGGTCGAGGCCCCTCGGCAGCCGGAGGCTTTTGACGAGGAGCCGCACTATCAGGGTGGCGGTCAGAGTCAGGATCCGTCGCGCTATGACGACGCGCTCTACGGCCAGCTGGAAGCCGGCGAGCAGGACCTGCAGCGCGATCCCGCCTATCCGGACGATCCCTATGCCTATGAGGAGGCCTACGAGGAAGAACCCGAGCCCCGTCGGCGGCGCAGCGGCTTGATTACGGTCGCCGCGGTGCTGGCGCTTGGCGTGTTCGGTGTCGGTGGCGCGTACGCCTACCGGACCTATGTCGGTTCGCCCCGCAGCGGTGAGCCGCCGATCATCAAGGCTGACAACACGCCGACCAAGGTGATCCCGGCCCAGGCCGACGCGCCGGCCAAGACGCCGGACCGCATGGCGACGGGCGACGGTACCGAGAAGATCGTGTCGCGCGAAGAGACGCCGGTCGACGTCAATTCGAAGACCGCCGGACCGCGCGTGGTGTTTCCGCCGCTGAACGCCAATGCGAATCCACCGCCGCCCGCGAGCGTGCAGACGGCACAGCCGGCGCCGGCGCCGATCAGCGCGAACGGCACGTTGCCGAACAACGAGCCGCGCAAGGTCCGCACGCTTTCGGTCAAGGGCGATACGCCCGATGGCACGCAGGCCACCGCGGCCGTGCCAGCGAAACCACCGGCGGCGGCGAAGCCTCCGGTGTCGCGCGGCAACCCGGCTGCGGCCAATGCCAGCGTCAACTCGCCAATGTCGCTTGTTCCCGGCCAGGCCGAGGCGGCTCCGGCCGCGCCTCCGACCCGGGTCGCGTCAACCTCGGCCGCTCCGGTTGGTGGCGGCGGATATCTGGTCCAGGTGTCCTCGCAGAAGAACGAGGCGGACGCCCAGGCGTCGTACCGGACGCTGCAGGGCAAGTATCGCAACGTGCTCGGTTCGCAGCCCTTGGTGGTGAAGCGCGTCGATCTCGGAGAGAAAGGCGTCTACTACCGCGCCTTTGCCGGCCCGTTCGCGTCCTCGGAAGAGGCGAGCCAAGTGTGCAAGAGCCTGATGTCGGCGGGTGGACCGCAGTGCCTCATCCAAAGAAATTAAAGGCCGTTTCCTTGACCCGTGAGCTGCATACGGCCTAATCGGCCGAATGACGAACCGCGCATTCATCACGGGCATATCCGGGCTGATCCTCAACGACGCCGAACGCGAATTCATTCGCGCCGAGCGGCCATGGGGCTTCATCCTGTTCAAGCGCAACATCGAGAGTCCTGCCCAAGTGGCGGCTCTTGTTGGGGAACTCCGGTCCGCAGTCAGCGTTTCCGATGCTCCGGTCCTGATCGACCAGGAAGGCGGGCGGGTGCAGCGGCTCGGCCCGCCGCATTGGCCGGCCTATCCGCCTGGCGCGAGCTTTGGGGCGCTCTACGACATCGATCCGAAGCTCGGGCTTGCGGCAGCCCGGCTCAGTTCACGGCTGATTGCGGCCGATCTGACCGATCTCGGAATCACCGTCGATTGCCTGCCCTTGGCCGACGTTCCCGTGGCCGGGGCGGATGCGGTGATCGGCAACCGGGCCTATGGAACCGACCCGGACAAGGTCGTGGCGATCGCCCGCGCGGTCACGGACGGGCTGGAACAGGGCGGGGTGCTGCCGGTTCTCAAGCATATTCCCGGCCATGGCCGGGCCACGGCGGACAGCCATTTCCGGCTTCCGACCGTTGATACCGCTAGGGCCGAGCTGGAACGGACCGATTTTGCCGCGTTCCAGCCGCTTGCGGACCTCCCGATGGCCATGACTGCACATGTTGTGTTTAGCGCGCTCGACCCCGTCCATCCGGCGACGACTTCTGCGACAATCATCGAACAGGTGATTCGCGGCCTGATCGGGTTCCAAGGTTTGTTGATGAGTGATGACGTGTCGATGAATGCGCTGGCCGGATCGATTGCCGAGCGGACCCGCGCCATCGTCACCGCCGGTTGCGACATGGTTCTGCACTGCAACGGCAATATCGACGAGATGCGCGAGGTCGCACGCGAAACGCCGGAACTGACCGGCAAGGCGCTTGAGCGCGCCAATGCGACGCTCGCCGCGCGCAAGCCGCCTGAGCCGCTCGACCGGCAGGCGGCACGGGCTGAACTGGATGCGTTGTTGGATCGGGTAGGGACGGCATGACCGCTGAAATTCTTTCGTTTGATACCGGGCGGCCGGCCGACCTCGCCGAGGGCGAACCGGCGCTGGTGGTCGACGTCGAGGGCTATGAGGGCCCGCTCGACCTGCTGTTGACGCTGGCGCGGCAGCAGAAGGTCGACCTGTCGAAGATCTCGATCCTTGCGCTTGCCGACCAGTATCTTTCGTTCATCGAGGCTGCCCGCAAGATTCGCCTCGAGCTTGCGGCCGACTATCTGGTGATGGCGGCTTGGCTTGCGTTCCTGAAGTCGCGGCTCCTGCTGCCCGAGCCGCCGAGCGCGGAGGGGCCGAGCGCCGAGGAAATGGCGACCGCGCTCGCCAACCGGCTGCGCCGGCTGGAGGCGATCCGCGAGGCGGCGAACCGGCTGATGAACCGGCCGCAGTTCCAGCGCGATATCTTTCCGCGCGGCAATCCGGAATCGATCGCCGAGATCAAGCATCCGAAGTTCACCGCGACCTTGTACGACCTGCTGTCGGCCTATGCCACGCAGCGCGCGTCGCGCGTGCTGACCTCGGTGCATCTGGCCAAGCGGACGGTGTGGTCACTCGCCGAAGCGCGCGCGTCGCTGGAGCGGCTGGTCGGCCTCGCCGAGGACTGGAGCTGCCTCGACGAGTACCTGATGAAGTACGTCGCAGATCCCAAGCAGAAGGCGACGGTGTTCGCATCGAGCTTCGCTGCCGCCCTCGAGCTGGTTCGCGAGGGTGAGATGGAGATCAACCAGAAGCAGGCGTTCGCGCCGATCTATTTCCGAAAACGTCAAGCGCAGGCCGCAATGGCGGCGCCGGACCTGTCGGTTGAGTAAGTGGAAGAAGGAGAGCAAGCCCATGGCAAGCTTGGCGGAAGTGCGCAGAGAAGAGCCCGAGGAGGAGGTTTCTCCTATGGATCCGGTGGCGCGTCCTGAGGAATTGCGGCTCCTGGAAGCCCTGTTGTTTGCATCGGCCGAGCCGATCGATCAGGCAACGCTGGCAAAGCGGATGCCCGACGGCGTCGACGTCAAGGCGGCGCTCGCGCAGCTGCAGGCGGAATACGCGCCGCGCGGCGTCAACCTGGTGCGTGTCGCCAACAAGTGGACGTTCCGCACCGCCGGCGATCTGTCGTGGCTGATGACGCGCGAAAGCACCGAAACCCGGAAGCTGTCGCGTGCAGCGATCGAGGTGCTGGCGATCGTTGCCTATCACCAGCCGGTGACTCGCGCCGAGATCGAAGAGATTCGCGGCGTGGTCACGTCAAAGGGTACGATCGACGTGCTGCTCGAGACCGGCTGGATCCGGCCGCGTGGCCGCCGCAAGACGCCGGGCCGTCCGCTCACCTTCGGAACCACCGACGCGTTCCTGTCGCAGTTCAGCCTGGAAGCACTCGGCGACCTGCCAGGGCTCGAGGAGCTGAAGGGCACGGGTCTGCTCGACTCGCGTCTGCCGACCGGATTTTCCGTTCCGTCGCCGTCGGATGACGCGACGCTGCGGGAAGACGAGGAGCCGCTCGAGCCGGGTGATACGCTGGAACTGTTGCTGGCGCCGGCGGTCGAGCCGGAAGCCGAGGAACCGAAGGCCGACGCAGAAACGGCTGATGAGGTTGGGACTGCTGAGGCCGAAACGACCGCCCAAGCGGAGGTCGAGGCGGACGTTCCCTCTGACGCGGATGCGGCCGAACCTGACACCGGCGAGCCGGAAGACCGCGCCGACCACGCGGGTGATGACGCCGACACCGAGGATAAGGGCGAATAAGCCTGAATATTCCCGGTTAAGCCTAGCAATATTACGTAGCCGCGACAGCGATTTGCCGCGGCCGAGGTCCTTGTTTTTGACACCCCGCGGGCCTACCTTCCGGCAAAGTTCAGGCCGGTCCGCCGGCCATTTCTGGAGGGTTGCAGGATGGGTTCGTTGAGCATTTGGCACTGGATCGTCGTGATCGCAGTGGTCCTGCTGCTGTTCGGACGCGGCAAGATTTCCGATCTGATGGGTGACGTCGCCCAGGGCATCAAGGCCTTCAAGAAGGGCATGCAGGACGACGACAAGGTCGCCGAGAAGACCGAGCCCACCAAGTCGATCGATCACAATGCGGCGCCGTCGGCCGCGCGCCAGGACGTCGGCAGCAAAGCCGTCTAACGCGCTTGTACTGACGCATATTTCGACGTTTTTTCTTGCGCGAAACGGTGACGCCGTCGCACAGACGCGCTATGGACGCCGATTGAGAAAAGGCGCCGGCAGCCCCAGATCCTGTTGGGAGCGATGGGGCTCGATGGCGGCGCGCTTAGGCGGAAGAATTCATGTTCGATATCGGGTGGAGTGAACTGGTCGTCATCGCGGTCGTCGCGCTGATCGCCATCGGCCCGAAAGAACTGCCGGGCGTGCTGCGCATGGTTGGGCAATGGATGGGCAAGGCCCGCAAGATGGCCTCCGAATTCCAGGGCCAATTCCAGGAAGCCATGCGCGAGGCCGAGATGGCCGACCTCAAAAAGAGCTTCGACGAGGTCAAGGAGGCCGCAACCGGCATCACCAGCGGCAACATCATGACCTCGCTGCAGAAGGACGTCAGCGACGCGCTGCAGATCGACAAGCCGGTCGATGCGCAGGTCGCGTCCGCAATCGACGCACCGGTGGCGTCAAGTGACACACCGGTGACGCCCACGACTCCCGCCGAGCCGACGCCGGAAACCTTCGTCGAGGCCGAGGCACATGCGGCCGCCAGCGAGCCGCTCGCGATCACCAATGAGGTGAAGAGCGAGCCGGCGCCGCAGGACGTGACGCCGGTACAGCGCGACGCGCTCAAGGACGCGAGGGCGTCATGAGCGCCGAAGACATCGAGGCCAGCAAGGCCCCCTTGATGGATCACCTGATCGAGCTGCGCTCGCGGCTGATCAAGGCGCTGCTTGGCTTCGGCGTAGCCTTCATCATCTGCTTCTTCTTCGCCAAGCAGATCTACAACGTGCTGGTCTGGCCGTTCGTCTGGATCGCGGGGCCGGAGAATTCGAAGTTCATCTACACCGCGCTGCTGGAATATTTCATCACCCAGCTGAAGCTCGCATTGTTCGGCGCCGGCTTCATCTCGTTTCCGATCGTCGCCACCCAGATCTACAAATTCGTCGCGCCCGGCCTCTACCGGCATGAGCGCAACGCGTTCCTGCCGTATCTGATCGCCACCCCGGTGTTCTTCGTGATGGGCGCGGCGCTGGTCTATTTCGTCGTGCTGCCGATGCTGGTGCGGTTCTCGCTCGGCATGCAGCAGGCCGGTGGCGCGGAGACCGCGCAGATCCAGCTGCTGCCCAAGGTCGGCGAATATCTTTCGCTGATGATGTCGCTGATCTTCGCCTTCGGCATCGCGTTCCAGCTGCCGGTGATCCTGACGCTGCTCGGCCGCATCGGCATCGTCACCTCGAAGATGCTGAAGGAGAAGCGGCGCTACTTCATCGTGATCGCCTTCATCATCGCCGCCGTGCTGACGCCGCCCGACGTGCTGAGCCAGGCCTCGCTCGCGATCCCGCTGCTCGCGCTCTACGAGGGCGCCATCATCGCGGTCCGGATCGTGGAAAAGAAGGCCGCGACCTCGAATGCCTCGTCCGGGGCGACCAATGCGGCTGAGTAGGGCCGTCTTCGCTGTTCCAAAATCGCCCCATTCGGGGTACTGCAGACGCACACAACCATCGGCACAATTGCTGGTAGTTAGCGACACCGCGGCCAGGGCCAAAAATACTCATGCACGACATCAAATGGATCCGAGAAAACCAATCAGAGTTTGACTGGCGGCTAGCAAGGCGCAACCTCGACGAGGAGGCTCGTCGCCGATTTTCGGCAGACAACATACTCTCGATTGATAATCGTCGGCGAGCGATTGTTCGTGTGCATGAGGAAGCTTTGACTCGGCGGAAAGCCGCTTCGAAGGAAAATGAGATCGCGAGGAAGAACAACGACCAAGTCGCTGTCAAGCGGCTGACTGACGAAGTGTTGGAGTTAAAGACCACGATCGCCACCACTGAAAAAGAAGAAAGGGATGCGGCCAAAGAACTGCGCGATCTGCTCGCGGAAATTCCAAATCTTCCACTTGAAGAAGTACCCGATGGAACTGATGAGCACGGGAACGAGCGGCATCACATCTTTGGCCAAGGGCGTGAATACGCGTTTGCACCAAAGCCGCACGATGATCTAGGAAACGCACTCGGCAATATGGATTTCGAGAGCGCAGCGAAGCTATCGGGCTCCCGGTTCGTGGTGCTCAAGAAAGGATTGGCGCGGCTGGAGCGAGCGATTGGTCAATTCATGCTCAACCTCCACACCAACGAACACGGTTACACGGAAATAAGTCCGCCGCTCCTCGTGCGTGATGACGTGATGTTTGGTACGGGGCAACTGCCAAAATTTGAAGAGGATCAGTTTCAGACGGCTCGGGGTATGGCCAGGGGGCTAAACCTGATGAAAGCTGAGATCGATCACTTAGGGAAAATAATAAAGGGAGAGGCGCGGGATGCAGACCGGCAATCGTCGGTCGAAAATTTCTACGGCACCGAGCGCACCCAAAACCTCTGGCTTATCCCCACGGCGGAGGTGCCACTCACCAACCTCGCGCGCGAATCCATCCTCGACGAGAAGGAACTGCCGATGCGGCTCACCGCGCTGACGCCGTGCTTCCGTGCCGAAGCCGGCGCGGCGGGACGCGATACGCGCGGCATGATCCGCCAGCACCAGTTCACAAAGGTGGAGCTGGTGTCGATCACGACGCCGGAAGCCAGCAAGGATGAGCTGGAGCGCATGCTGTCCTGCGCCGAGCAGGTTCTGCAGAAGCTCGACCTGCATTATCGTGTGATGACGCTGTGCGCCGGCGACATGGGCTTCTCCGCGCAGAAGACCTACGACATCGAGGTGTGGATGCCGGGGCAGGGCGACGGCGGCGCCTATCGCGAGATTTCGAGCTGCTCGGTATGCGGCGATTTCCAGGCCCGCCGCATGGACGCGCGCTATCGCGCCCCCGACGGCAAGCCGCGCTTCGTGCATACGCTGAACGGCTCCGGCACGGCGGTCGGGCGCGCTCTGATCGCCGTCATGGAGACCTATCAGCAGCAAGATGGTTCGATCGCGGTGCCCGATGTGCTGCAGCCCTATATGGGCGGGCTCAAGGTCATCGAGCACGGCATGTGAGGCGAGGGCCAGTGTGATGCCGCTGCACCGTGACATCCACTGGCTAGGTCGACAATGGGCCGTCACGGGCCACGGTCTGCAGCTGATCAATCAGAAGCAGATGGGCTATTACGACATCGAAGCCGCGCGCCTGTGGGACGCGCGCGTGACCGAGGTGCAATCGAAGGCCTGGATCGACAGGCCGGACTTCGACAAGGCGCTGGAGATCGCGCGCGGCAAGTTCGCCCAATTGGCGCCGGCAGATCTGCCGCCACCACCTGCACCGATTGCGTCGCCGCCACCGCCGGTCCGGGCGACGCCGCCGGCCGCGCCGCGCGCGCCGCTTGACGCGACATCGGTGCCCTCGATCGAGGAGCTGCTGGCCAGGCTGAAATCGAAATCGGCTGCGACGGCGCCGGTCGCAAAACCTGGCGAAGCGGTGGCTCCGGTGCCGCCCAAACTCGAACCGCTCAGGGATGAGCCTCGCGCGTTTGAAGCTCCGAAAACCGAGTCGCTCGCGACCGCACCCGCCAAGGCCGATTCCATCACGGCCGATCCCGTCAATTCCGAGCTCTCCCCATCGGAGCTTCCGAAGCCTCCCAAGCCTGAGCCTCGCCAAACCGCACCAATTGCTCTTGAGCCGCCCAAGGTTGAAGCTCCCAAGGTTGAAGCTCTCAAATCTGAAGCTCCCAAGGTTGAAGCAAAGCCTGAACCTGCCAAGCCTGAACCTGCCAAGCCTGAACCCGCCAAGCCCGAGCCTCCAAGGTCAGAAGCTGTCGCGTCCCGAGGTCTCGGGGCCGAACTGCGTCAGACCCCACGGGTCAAAGTGCCAGAGGCGCCGCGGCCAACGCCCGTGATCGCGGTTGCTCGGCGGCCGGCCAGGGCGGCCTGGCCAGTGTTCGAGCGCAAGATCGCCGGCAGCGCGCGATTTGTCCGTCCATGGCGCGTGACGTCGGCACGATGGCGCGGGCCATCGCCAGGTTTGCCTCCGCGGCCCTAGCCGGTTAAGACGGCAGTCAACTCAAGAAGCCGCAGCGTAAGATACCCGCGCCGCATCGGAACAAGAGGCACTTTGACGGATGCGAATTCTCTGCACCAATGATGACGGCATCCATGCTCCAGGCCTGCAGGTCGTCGAGCAGATCGCACGCGCGTTGTCCGACGACGTCTGGATCGTTGCCCCCGAGCTCGATCAGTCCGGCGTCTCGCATTCGCTGTCGCTCAACGATCCGCTGCGTCTGCGCGAGGTCAGCCCGCGTCACTTCGCGGTGCGCGGCACGCCGACCGATTGCGTCATCATGGGCGCGCGCCACATTCTCGGAGACAAGCTGCCCGATCTCGTGCTGAGCGGCGTCAACAAGGGCCGCAACGTCGCCGAGGACGTGGTCTATTCCGGCACCATCGCCGGCGCGCTCGAAGGCACCATTCTGGGCTTTCCGTCATTCGCGCTGTCGCAGGAATTCTCGATTGAGACGCGCAACGCGCCGCTGTGGGACACCGCGCTGAAATTCGGACCCGACATCATTCGCAAGGTGATCGGCGCCGGCGTCCCCAGAAACACCGTCATCAACGTCAACTTCCCGTCCTGCATGCCCGATGACGTGAAGGGTATCCGGATCACGCGGCAGGGCAAGCGCAATCAGGGGTTCCTAAAGATCGATCGCCGTCACGATGGACGCGGCAATCCATATTTCTGGATCGGCTTCGAGCGCGCGGCGATGATGGATGCGCCGGCCGAAGGCACCGATCTCGCCGCGCTTGCGGCGCGCTACGTCTCGGTCACACCGCTGCGGCTCGATCGCACCGATGAAGCATTTTCGGAAACGCTGATTGATACGCTGAAGTAATCCTCGGGGAATCTGTAGCCGGGATGGAGCGAAAGCGAAATCCGGCACCCGTGTTGTGAAGTCCCCGGATTACGCTTCGCTCCATCCGGGCTACGCGCGCAACTTGCCGTTAAACCGGCGCGCCCTTCATCGCGCTGGAGATCACCTGGGCCAGCGTTTCCAGCTGGAAGGGCTTTTGCAGCGCCGGACGGTCGCGATACTCCGGAGGCAGGCCGGACGAGCCATAGCCGGTCGCGAAGATGAAGGGGCGGTTGCGGGCGTTGATCAGTTCGGCGACCGGGGTGATCACCTTGCCATTGACGTTGACGTCGAGGATCGCGAGGTCGAATTCGGTCGATTGCGCAAGCTTGACCGCTTCGCCGATCTCGCCGGCCTCGGCCGCAACGCTATGGCCGAGTTCCTCCAGCATATCGGCGACCATCATCCGGATCATGACCTCGTCCTCTACGAGGAAAACTGAACAGCCCGCCGGCCGTATCGCTGTCATGATGGAATCCTTGCCCTTCCCTGAATCAGGCTCGCAAATAACATTACAGCGCGCAATGCAAACGTTCGGGAATTGGTCCTTTTCCGGCGCGCCACAGCGTTTTCCGCATCGCGCTGGCGGGCTTTGCTGCGCAAGATTTGCCCAACAGCCAACGAGGTGTGTTGACCCTACGAGCGCCCTGATCTGCGCCACCCAGACGTTAACTGCGCATCGCCGCCGATTATATGTGAGGGAGCCGGGCCGGCGCCAATGCCAAATCTGGCGATGGGTTCCTGGCCGGGAACAAAACGCGACGGGAAATTTTTCCTTAACGCGGTATTTCGGATTTCAATGGCATCTAGTGTCCCGAATCCGAAGTTCGCATCATTTGCCGCACGTTCGGAGCGAACTTCGGATTCGATAAGGACACTAGCAAACTTATGATTCTAGTGTGCTTTATGAATGCGAAGTTCGTGAAAGTGGCTGCCGCGAAATCGCACGAACTTCGCATTCAGCACACTAGAGGGCAAGATTCCGCGCTGCCGCCCAGAGACGCTGATGAACATGGCCGTGAACCCCGATCCGACCGAGAAGATGATGTTTCAGCTGACCCTGCGGCGGCGTGGGGTGAGCGATCAGGCGGTGCTGCGTACGATGGAGGAGGTGCCGCGCGAGGTCTTCGTCGATCCGCGCGATCGCAACGAGGCCTATCGCGACAGCGCGCTTGCGATCGCCTGTGGGCAGACTATCAGCCAGCCTTTCGTCGTGGCCTACATGACCGAGCAGTTGAAACTGCAGAAGGACCATCGCGTGCTCGAGATCGGCACCGGCTCGGGCTATCAGGCGGCCGTGCTGTCCCGGTTGTGCAAGCAGGTGCTGACCATCGAGCGCTACCGGACGCTGGCCGACGGCGCCCGCAAGCGCCTCGAAAAGCTGGGTTATTACAATATCGAGGTGCTGCTCGGGGACGGCTTCGACGTTCCGGCCGGGGCAGGCGACTTCGATCGCATCATCGTCACCGCCGCGATGGAGCAGATCCCGGAGAAGCTCTTGGAGCGGCTCGAACCCGGCGGCATCCTGATCGCCCCGGTCGGGCCGCATCAGGGTATCCAGACCCTCGTCCGCGTGGTGCGGACCGAGAACGGCTTCGACCGCAAGGAATTGGTCGACGTCCGCTTTGTGCCGGCGTTGCCGGGAATCGCGCGCGAATTGTAAATTTGGCGATTTGCTGCTTGGCACCAACGCCTTATTCGCAGGGTTAAGCGGTTATTTACTCGGTACGTGTTTACTCAAAACAGTCTTTTGTTGCGTACGAGTGAGTAACCATGTCTGGGGTTGTTGAGTTGCTTCGCTCGCGTCGCGTACCGCAGGTTGCGGTGCTGACGCTGATGTCCATGGCTTTTGCCGGTTGCAGCGCCGATATGTCGTCGCGCTTCTCGCAAAACTCCTACTCGCAAAATCCGTTTGCGTTTGATCCGCAGCCGACCGGCACCGTGCAGCAGGCGCCGCCGCCGCGCGAGTTGCCGCAATACGCGCGGCCGCGAACGCAACCGCAGTATTCGCAATACCAGTCACAGCCGTTGCCGCCGCCGGTCGCAGCGGCGCCGCAGTCCTATCCGGTCGCCAATGGCAATGCCGGCGTCTCCGGAGGAGGGCGCGGGGTCTCGTCCTACACGCCGCCGCCCGCGCGTCCGCAGATCGAATCCACCGGCACCGTTCCGCATTCGGTCGCCGCAGCCCCTGCCGGGCACAACGGCACCACCATCATCGTCGGCACCAGCGATACGCTGGAAGTGCTGGCACGCCGCTACAACGTCTCGACCGCCGAGATCCTGCGCGCCAACGGCTACAAGGGACCGCGCGCGCTGTCGCCCGGCCAGCAGCTGGTCATTCCGCGCCCGACGGCGTCGGCCGCGGCGCCCGCAATGGCCGCACCGGCCGCGCGCCCTGTCGCCGTGGCAGCCGCGCCCGCCGGCGTCCACTATGTCAATCGCGGCGACACGCTGCACAGCATCGCGCGCCAGCACCACATTCCGGTGGCCGAACTCGCCCGCGCCAACAATCTCGACCAGTCGGCCCGGCTGAGCCTCGGCATGAAGCTCGTGGTGCCCGGCGCCAAGACGGCGATGGCGGCACCCGCGCCCGTTGCGCAACCTGTTGCCGCCGCGCCGGTTGCTGCCGTGGCTCCGGCGCCGGCGGTCGCGGCCCCGAAGGTTGTTGCAACCGCGTTGCCGCAGCAGAGCGCGCGGCTGGTCCAGCCGACCGCGACGGTCGAGCAGCCGGCGGCCGCCGCTGAAGCGCCCGTCGTCACCAAGTCGAGCGAGGCCACCGGCGCGTTGCCGACCTTCCGCTGGCCGGTGCGAGGCAAGGTCATCACCGCCTACGGCTCGAAGACCAACGGCAAGGTCAATGACGGCATCAACGTCGCGGTGCCCGAGGGCACGCCGGTGAAAGCGGCCGAAGACGGCGTCGTCGCCTATTCGGGCAATGAGCTGAAGGGCTACGGCAATCTCGTGCTGGTCCGTCATTCCAATGGCTACGTCACCGCCTACGCCCATGCGAGCGAAATCCTGGTGAAGCGCGGCGATACCATCAAGCGCGGTCAGGTGATTGCCAAGTCGGGCCAGTCCGGCGAGGCGGGCTCGCCGCAGCTCCACTTCGAGATCCGCAAGGGATCGTCGCCGGTGGATCCGCTCCAGTTCCTCAACGGCGCGTAAGCTACGCGTCGGGACTTCAAGGGACTTCCAAGTCTCACAACAAAGACAGCGGGGGAGGCGCAAGCCTCCCCCGCTTTGTTTTGACGATTGGAGCGACGATTACTTGCCGCTCGGCCGCGTAGTCCGGATGGAGCGAAGCGAAATCCGGGAGCTCACTCGCGGCGTGCGCCGATCCCGGATTGCGCTGCGCTCCATCCGGGCTACACAGGCGATGACGGGAGGGCTATGCCTCCCATTCCTGTTAATTGCCACTAAGCCGCACGCCGAGCCGGCCTGCGAGCTCCTGCGTGTACTGCCAGGCGACGCGGCCCGAGCGCGAGCCGCGGGTGGTCGACCATTCGAGCGCCTCGCGCTCGAGTTCGTCCTCGGCGATCTTGATGCCGTAATGGTCGCAATAGCCCTTCACCATCGCGAGGTATTCGTCCTGGCTGCAGCGATGGAAGCCGAGCCAGAGGCCGAAGCGGTCCGACAGCGACACCTTTTCCTCGACCGCTTCGCCGGGATTGATCGCGGTCGAGCGTTCGTTCTCGATCATCTCGCGCGCCAGCAGATGCCGCCGGTTCGAGGTCGCATAGAGGATGACGTTGTCGGGGCGCCCCTCGATGCCGCCTTCCAGCACGGCCTTCAGCGACTTGTATGAGGCATCGTTGCCGTCGAACGAGAGGTCGTCGCAGAACACGATGAAGCGGAAGGAGGAGCTGCGCAGCAGCTCCATCAGGCCGGGCAGGCTCTCGATGTCCTCGCGGTGGATCTCGATCAGCTTCAGCCGGTCGGCCGGCTTGCGGTCGAGATTGATGCTGGCATGGGTGGCCTTGACCAGCGACGACTTGCCCATGCCGCGGGCGCCCCAGAGCAGCGCATTGTTGGCGGGCAGGCCGTCGGCGAAGCGCTCGGTGTTCTCCATCAGGATATCGCGCATCCGGTCGACGCCCTTGAGCAGGCCGATCTCGACGCGGCTGACGCGCGGCACCGGGGCGAGGCGCCCGTCCGGATGCCAGACGAAGGCGTCCGCGGCGCCGAAGGTCTCGGCCGGATCGAGGGCCGGGGAGGCGTCCGCGAGGCGGCTGGCGATGACCTCCAGGGCGTTCGCGATCCGCTCGGCCGCTGCGCCGTCGAGCGCCGTTACCGGGCGTTTTGTCGCGGCGTTTTCAGCGCGCTTGGCGGCAGCCTTGGGGGTGGTTTTGCGGGTTGTTTTACTGGTCGTTTTCTTGGCTTTTTTCGGCATTTGTCCAGTTCCTGACGGCGCAGCCTTATCGGGCTGGCGGCGGTCCCGCAAGCGCCCTAAATGAAGGTCCGTTAACGTTGCAATTGGGACCGCGGCCGCTATAGTCCGCGCGAATTTGTCCGGACCGCCATACCGCCCCGAATCCGAGGGCGCTGCCGGTTCTTTCCCGTCTTATCCGAGGATCGTCCGAATGCTGATTACTCCTGCGTTTGCCCAGGCTGGAGCGACTGGTGACACCAACAGCATGTTGATGTCGCTGCTGCCATTCGCGCTGATCTTCGTCATCATGTACTTCCTGATTCTGCGCCCGCAGCAGAAGAAGGTGCGCGACCATGCGGACCTCGTGAAGAACATCCGCCGCGGCGACACCGTGGTGACCTCGGGCGGCCTGGTCGGCAAGGTGACCAAGGTGGTCGACGACGACCAGATCGAGTTCGAGATTTCGGACGGCGTTCGCGTGCGCCAGATGCGCCAGATGATCTCGGGTGTGCGTACCAAGGGTGAGCCGGCGAAGGGCGACGCCAAGGACGAGGCGTCCGCGAGCTGATCGCCGCGGCGCCTTTTTGGAATCTGACGGGTCAACTCGATGTTGTATTTCACGCGGTGGCGAGCGCTGGGGATTATCCTGACAGCGCTGGTGGTCTGCCTGTGCGCCGTGCCCAATTTCTTCCCCGAAGCGCAGGTGAAGACCTGGCCTGCCTGGGCGCAGCGGCGCCTGGTCCTCGGCCTCGATTTGCAGGGCGGCTCCTATCTGCTGCTCGAAGTCGACTCCAACTACGTGAAGAAGGAGAAGCTCGACCAGATCCGCGACGATGTCCGGAAGGTGCTTCGTGAAGCCAAGATCGGCTACACCGGCCTCAACACGCGTAACGACGCGGTGGAAGTCCGCATCTCCAAGGAAGGCGACCAGGCGACGGCGCTGTCGAAGCTCCGCGAGCTGTCGCAGCCGCTCGGCGGCCTGCTCGGCTCCAGCGGCCAGCGCAGCCTCGAGGTTGCCGACGCCGGCGGCGGCCTGATCCGCCTGACGGTCCCGCAGGCCGCGATCACCGAGCGCATCCGGCAGACCATCGAGCAATCGATCCAGATCGTCGAACGGCGCGTCAACGAGCTCGGCACGGTCGAGCCGGTGATCCAGCGTCAGGGCACCGACCGCATCCTGGTCCAGGTGCCGGGCCTGCAGGACCCGACCCGCCTGAAAGAGCTGCTCGGCAAGACCGCGAAGATGGAATTCCGCATGGTCGACAGCTCGGTGTCGCCGGACCAGGCCCAGCAGGGCCGCCTGCCGCCGGACTCCGAACTCTTGATGAGCGCGTCACCGCCGCCGGTTCCGTATGTCGTCAAGAAGCAGGTCCTGGTTTCCGGAGGCGAGCTCTCCGATGCGCAGCCAGGCTTTGACCAGCGCACCGGCGAGGCGATCGTCAGCTTCAAGTTCAATACGTCGGGAGCGCGCAAATTTGCCCAGGCGACGGCCGAAAACGTCGGCCAGCCGTTTGCGATCGTGCTCGACAACAAGGTGATCTCGGCACCCGTGATCCGTGAACCGATCACCGGCGGACAGGGCCAGATCTCCGGCAGCTTCACCGTGCAGTCGGCCAACGATCTGGCGATCCTGATGCGTGCCGGCGCGCTGCCGGCGCCGCTGACCGTGATCGAAGAGCGTACCGTCGGTCCCGGCCTCGGGCAGGACTCGATCGAGAAGGGCGAGCTCGCGGCCTATGTCGGCTCGATCCTGGTCATCGTGTTCATGCTGATCACCTATCGGCTGTTCGGCGTGTTCGCCAACATCGCGGTGGCGATCAACGTCGCCATGATTTTCGGACTGCTGTCGCTGCTCAACGCCACGCTGACGTTGCCGGGCATCGCCGGCATCGTGCTGACCGTCGGCATCGCGGTCGACTCCAACGTGCTGATCTACGAGCGCATCCGCGAGGAACTGCGCGGCGGCCGCAACGCGATCTCGGCGATCGACGCCGGCTTCAAGCGGGCGCTGGCGACCATCCTCGACTCCAACATCACCACCTTCATCGCCGCCGCCGTACTGTTCTACATCGGCACCGGACCGGTGCGCGGCTTTGCCGTGACGCTCGGCATCGGCATCATCACCACGGTGTTCACCGCCTTTACCCTGACGCGCCTGATCGTCGCCGGCTGGGTGCGGTGGAAGCGGCCGCAAACCGTGCCGATCTGAGAGGCCTGTTGTGACTCATACCGTTCTCATTGGCCTTGGTATCCTGATTACCGTGCTGACCGTGGTCGCGGCGCTCGGCCTGCTGCCGGCGCTGCGCATCGTGCCTGACGACACGCATTTCGACTTCACTCGCTTTCGCCGCATCAGCTTCCCGATCTCGGCGCTGCTCTCGATCCTTGCCATCACGCTGTTCTTCACCCACGGCCTGAATTTCGGCATCGACTTCAAGGGCGGTACGCTGCTGGAAGTGCAAGCCAAGTCCGGCACCGCCGATATCGCCGCGATGCGCACGACCTTGAACGGCCTTGGGCTCGGCGAGGTGCAGCTGCAGCAGTTCGGCGGTCCGGCGGAAGTCCTGATCCGCGTCGCCGAGCAGCCCGGCGGCGACAAGGCGCAGCAGGATGCGGTGACGAAAGTGCGCGGCGCGCTCGGCGAATCCGTCGATTACCGTCGCGTCGAGGTGGTGGGACCGCGCGTCTCCGGCGAACTGCTGGCCTACGGCATGATCGGCCTGATGTTCGCGATCATGGGCATCCTGATCTACCTATGGTTCCGGTTCGAATGGCAGTTCGCGCTCGGCGCCATGATCGCCAATGTCCACGACATCGTGCTCACGATCGGCTTTATGTCGATCACCCAGGTCGATTTCGACCTCACCAGCATCGCGGCGCTGCTGACGATTCTCGGTTATTCGCTCAACGATACCGTCGTGATCTACGACCGTATCCGCGAGATGCTGCGGCGCTACAAGAAGATGCCGATGCCGCAGCTGCTGAACGAATCGATCAATTCGACGCTGTCGCGCTCGATCATCACCCACGTCACCGTGACGCTGGCTTTGCTCGCGCTGCTGCTGTTCGGCGGCCAGGCGATCCACAGCTTCACCGCGGTCATGATGTTCGGCGTGGTGCTGGTCGGCACCTACACCTCGATTTTCATCGCGGCGCCGATCCTGATCTATCTCGGTGTTCACACCACGCGGGGTGGAGAGGCGGCGCAGGACGCGCCGGCCAAGAAGCCGGACACGGCGGCAGCCAAGAAGTAGCCGGTCATGAGCAACTCCTCGGACGCTCCCCATCTTCCGAGGTCGGCGCCGATCGAGGCCTACGGCAAGGGCGGCTTCGCGTTTGCCGATATGTCGCACCGCGGCTCGCTCTTGTGCCTGCCTGACTCGATCTGGGCCTGGCCGGTCACCAGGCCGCAAGAGATCGACGAATACTCGCTGCAAAAGGTGTTCGCGGCCGCCAATGCGATCGACACGCTGATCGTCGGCACCGGCACCGACGTCTGGGTCCCGCCAAAGGGCCTGCGCGAGGCTCTGCGGGCCGTGCGGGTGGTGCTCGATCCGATGCAGACGGGACCTGCGATCCGCACCTACAACATCATGCTGGGCGAGCGGCGTCGCGTCGCGGCGGCGCTGATCGCGGTGCCATGAGCGCGACAGAGGCACCGAAGGACGGCGCGGCCTTCTGCGCCGATCTGGTGCGGAGCCATGACTTCGTGCGCTACGCGTCGACCTTGTTCCTGCCGGGTCCGGAACGGCGCGCGATGCTTGCGATCTACGCCTTCAACATCGAGGTCTCGCGCGTGCACGAGCAGGTCAGCCAGCCGCTGCCCGGCGAGATGCGGCTGCAATGGTGGACCGACATGCTGGCCGGTGCGGGCCATGGCGGCGTCGAGGGCAATCCGGTCGCGGCAGAACTGCTGCACACGATCCGCAATCACCGTCTGCCGGTCTCGCCATTCTCGCGGCTGGTCGAGGAGCACCAGTTCGATCTCTACAACGACCCAATGCCGTCGCTGGCCGCGCTCGAGGGCTATCTCGACGCCACGACCTCAGTGTTGTTCTCGCAGGCGACGCGCGTGGTGGCGCGGCCGTCGGAGGCGATCGATCATCTGGCCCGTCATGCGGGTCTTGCCCAGGGCATGGCTCAAGTCATCGCTTCGCTCGGCCGCGACGCCTCACGGCATCAGCTGTTTCTGCCGTTACAGCTGCTGCAGCAGCACGGCGGCAGCAAGGAGGAGGTGTTTGCCGGCAAGGTGACGCCGAACATCCGTGCCGCGATCGATCAGCTTGCGGACGAGGCCCAGGGCCATCTCAAGACCTCGTTCGGGCTGCTTGCGGATGTTCCGTCCGGCGTGAGGCCGATCTTCCTGCCGCTCGCCCATGTCAGGCGCGAGCTGAACCGGGCGAGGAGGGAGGACTACGACCCGTTCCTGCCGAAGCCGGTTTCGCGCCTGCGCACGCTCTGGACGTTGTGGCGAGCCGCGCGCACGGAGGAGTTCGGTCGCTAGCTCTGCGCTTTCGGGATGTGCTTGGTGAAGATCCGGATCGTTATGCCCTTGACCATCGGGCCACTGTCATAGATGTCGGATGCGATCTGTTCGACCGCGTCGCGCAGCGCAACGAACTGGGCTTGCCGCGCCATGCTCGCCGTTCCGCGCGTGCCGGCCAACTCGTCCAGTGCGGCGTCGCTGATCTGGCATTCGATTTCCTGGTCGCCGTTCATCATGGTGAATCCGAACGCCAGTCGTTCGGAATCGTATCCCCCGATCCGGCCACGGGTGAGTGGCATTAAACTTGTCCCTTGAGCGCGCTACCCCTCGCAAAGAGTGAAGCTTCGCGCCGCGTTTGTCGAGGGCCACGCGCCGACAAGCGCGCGCTAACCTGCCGGCCGGTCCATCTCGGCGACTTCAAAATTGAAGCGGTCGCGCAGATTCTTGCGTTGCTCGAGGATGTCCTTGAGGAACTCTCGATCGGCGTCGCTGCGCATCATCGGTTCGATCAGGTCGATCTGGTTCATGGCGACGAGCTGCAGGATTTCGGTGCGCGGCTTGCCGGCGGCATCGCGCGGCAGCGCGTGCACGACCTGGATGTGTTCGGGCGGCTTGACGCCCCTGGCGGCGGTAAGCTCGTTGCGCAGCGTCTTTTCCAGCGCGGACTGGTCCGCCTCGACGAAGGCGTAGAGTCCGACGCCGACGCGCCGGTCGGCGAAGGCGACGATCGCGGTGTCGCGCACCTGCGGATTCCTGCGGATCAGATCGATCAATACCGGGGCGTCGTTGACCAGCCTCCGGCCGCCGCCTTCGCGGTCGGTGAAATTGAAGATGCCGCGCGTGATCGCCTGATAGACCTTCTTGCCGGTCTTGAGCCAGATGCTGGCGACCGCGGACTTCTTTGCGAGCACCTTGCGCTCTTTCGGCGTCAACGCCTCCGGCGCGTAGCTGCGCTTGTGCTTCAACAGATGCCGCAGATCCTCATAGGCGGCGATGCGGAACAGCCGGCTGCGGGTCTTGAAGCAGGCGGCAAGCTGGAAGTCGGTGAGGTAGGCGCGGCCATCGCGGCCGACCAGCCAGTTCTGCTCCTTGGCGAGATCGTTGTGGCAGATGCCGGCGCGGTGCAGCTTGCGCAACGCGGCCTTGGCGGAACGGAAATAGGCGACATCGCCATGCGGCTTCGCCAGATGCAGCGCCGCGCCGTCGATGAAGCCGCGCACCAGCGCGCGACGGCCGGCCCACAACAGCTTCGGCCCGACGTCGAGATCGCGCGCCAAGGTCAGCGCGCGGCGCTCGCGGGAGAACAGATGCAGCGCCAGGCCGAACGACCAGAACGGCACCTGATCGAGCCGGCGCAACACGCCGTCGACCTCGCCGTCATCGGCGCGGAAGCGGCCGCGCTCGACGGTCGAGAACACGTCGCGCTTGAGCAGCACGCCCTGGCTCCACCGCACCGACAGGGTGGCGTCATCGTCTTTCGGCAAGCTCATGACTGTCAGGCCGCTGCAGCAACGCGCAGATGCTCTGCGATCCAGTGGTCGAGATCGGCGAGCGCGCGTGCGCTGATTGCCTGCTTTTTGGCGACGGTCTTCTCGTTGCCGCGCAGCCGCGAGCCGTCCGGCTTCTTGCTCGGCGCACTGGCCAGCGGCGGGAACAGACCGAAATTGATGTTCATTGGCTGGAACGAGCGCGAACCGGCCTCGATCGTTTCGATGTGGCCACCGGTGATGTGGCCGAGCAGCGCGCCGAGCGCGGTCGTCGCCGGCGGCGGCGTCAGCGCGGCACCATTCATGTCGGCGGCGGCGCAGAGGCCGGCGATCAGGCCGACGCTGGCCGACTCGACGTAACCCTCGCAGCCCGTCATCTGCCCGGCGAAGCGCAGCCGCGGCTGCGCGCGCAGACGCAGCTGACCGTCGAGCAGCTTTGGCGAGTTCAGGAAGGTGTTGCGATGCAGGCCGCCGAGGCGGGCGAACTCCGCGTTCTCAAGGCCAGGGATGGTGCGGAACACGCGCTGCTGCGCGCCGTGCTTCAGCTTGGTCTGGAAGCCGACGATGTTGTAGAGCGTGCCGAGCTTGTTGTCCTGCCGCAGCTGGACGATCGCATACGGCTTGACGGTCGGATTGTGCGGATTAGTCAATCCCACCGGCTTCATCGGCCCGTGGCGCAGCGTCTCGTGACCGCGCTCGGCCATCACCTCGACCGGCAGGCAGCCGTCGAAATAGGGCGTGTTGGTCTCCCAGTCCTTGAAGTCGACCTTCTCGCCGTCGAGCAGCGCCGCGACGAAGGCGTCATACTGCTCCTTCGTCATCGGGCAGTTGATGTAGTCCGCGCCGGTGCCGCCGGGGCCGACCTTGTCGTAGCGCGACTGAAACCAGGCCACCGACATGTCGATGGAGTCCTTGTGCACGATCGGCGCGATCGCGTCGAAGAATGCCAGCGCGCTCTCGTCTGTGAGCTGCCTGATGGCGTCGGCAAGCGGTGCCGAGGTGAGGGGGCCGGTCGCGACGATGACGTTGCTCCAGTCGGTCGGCGGCAGCCCTGCGACTTCCTCTCGGCTGATCTCGATCAGCGGATGTTCGTTGAGCGCCTTGGTGACGGCGGTCGAAAAGCCGTCGCGGTCGACCGCCAGCGCGCCGCCGGCGGGCACCTGGTTGGCGTCGGCCGAGCGCATGATCAGGGAGCCCAGCCGCCGCATCTCCGCGTGCAGCAGCCCGACCGCGTTGTTGGCGGCATCGTCGGAGCGGAAGGAGTTCGAGCAGACCAGTTCGGCGCAGCCTTCGGTCCGATGCGCCTCGGTCATCCGGTGCGGGCGCATTTCGTGCAGCACGGCGCGTACGCCGGCATTGGCGACTTGCCAGGCGGCTTCCGAGCCGGCGAGCCCCGCGCCCACGATGTGCACGGGTTGGGAAGAGGATTGATGCGGTGTCATCGCGCAGCGTTAGCGCGTTTTGATCTCACATGCATCTGAAACCGCACCACAAACGACAACGCCCGCTGTGGAAGCGGGCGTTATCCGTTTAGCAGATGGCTTGCGGCCGATTAGCCGTTGTAGGTGCCGGCGGCAACGCGCGGAATGTCCGAGCGGTCGAGGCCGATATCGGCGAGTTCGCGATCGCTGAGCTGGGACAGTTCGCTGACATTGCGCTGATAATCCCGGAAAGCCTGGATCATGCGGATGAGCGAGAGCAACATGGTAGTCTCCTAGTAATTCAGATTCAGCTTTTCAAAAGCCTCATCGTTGAAGTGAATATAGATGATATAGTGCAGTGCGGTAGTTCCGATGTTGCGATGCAGCTAAGCTCAAAACGCATAGCGGCGGTAAGTTCCGGTTAACCGTTTGGCGCATCGAGCCAGGTCCGGTGGACCAAAGTTCCGCAGAGCCGGGCGACGGCGTCAAAATCTTCTTGAGATCAGTGAGTTAGCAGAATGGTGGTGGCTTGAACTACGCCGTTCATATGGTAATTACGGACCGTTCGGTCAAGGGATGACGCGCGTCTGACGCCAGATCACGGCGGCGTGTTCCATGCGTGATTCGCATGCAGAATATTTGCTGTATGAATGATTTAATATTCATAATATGATGGGGGGGCACCTAGACGGACGCAGCGTCAATCAGTCGCATTGACCACGGAGGTAATTCGGTCCTTCTCGCCACCCAGATTTTCGACTAGCGCGCGAACGGGCTACTGATTATCGGAAGTGCGACTCGATTGAAGTGAACGCGCCCAGCAATGCTATCGCGGCGGCGCTTCCTTACCGACATGTAATCAAAACACTATGCAACGCATGCGCGATACGCGCGCAGCGCTCATCACATTTGTATCGCGCGAAGTTCATTCTGAACGGTGCCGGGAACAGCGAATAATCGTTCGGCAGATTCCGCAATCACGCTGGGATCTGTCCAAGAACAATAGATGGATCATCCCATGATTAAGACATTGATCGCAGCAGCCACCGTGGCTGCCGTTGCCTACGCTGTCGCTCCCGCTCAGGCCGCGCATCGTCATCACGCGGGCCTCGGCTGCAGCGGTGCCAATCTCGGCAAGACCGAAGCTGCAGTCGAAGCTATGGCTGACAATGAGGTCAAATTCGCGGCGGAGAAGGAAGTCTCGCTCGCCCAGGACGCGATGCTGAACAACAAGTGGGGCGCTTGCGGCGCGCATCTCAGCAAGGCTGCCGAAGCCAGCACGGCGAAGTAGGTTTTGATCATAGCGATAAGGGCCGATTGCCTGGGGCAGTCGGCCCTTTTTGATTCATCCGTAGCTGGACCAGCTTTGATCTAGTCAGAGCAGAAGGTTGGCCTCGCTGCGCCGCTCAAGCTGGTGTGAAAGCGCTACGGAGCTTTGGCGAGCTGGGTGGCGAAGTAGCCGATCGTCTTGGCGTAAACCTCGCTCTTGTTCCACTGCTGGATCACCGCAAAATTCTCGCTGCCGGGCTCCCAGCCCTTGCCCTTCTTCCAGCCATAGCTCTTCAAATAGTTCGCCGTCGACGCCAGCACGTCGGGCACGTTGTGCAGGAGGTCGCGCTTGCCGTTGCCGTCAAAGTCGACCGCGAACTTGATGTAGGACGACGGCATGAATTGAGTCTGGCCGATCTCGCCGGCCCAGGCGCCGCGCATCTCCTGCGGCGGCAGATCGCCGCGCTCGACGATGCGCAAGGCATCCATCAACTCGGCCTTGAACATGTCGGAGCGGCGGCAATCATAGGCGAGCGTCGCCAGCGAGCGTATGGTCGGAAACTTTCCGGTGTTGACGCCGAAATCGGTCTCCAGTCCCCAGATCGCGACCAGGATTTCGCCCGGTACGCCGTAGGTCTCCTCGATTCGCGACAGCACCGAGCCGTAGCGCTTCATCATGTCGGAGCCGCGGTTGAGCCGCGGAGGCACCATGCGGCCCGAGAATTGCTCGAAGGTCTGGCTGAACACCTGCTGCGAATGGTCGCGGGCGAGGATCGCCTTGTCCTGCGTGACGCCAGCCAGCCCGGCCTGGATCGCGTTCTGCGAAATGCCCTTCGTCGCAGCCTCTTTCTTGAAATCGTCGAGCCAGGATTCGAACGTGCCCGTGCCGCATTGAGCGGCCAGCGCCGATGCCGTCGAGGTCAGGAGCCACGCGCCGATGGCGAGCGTGCGAAAGCAAGAGCGAGAGGTCATAGGCAATTCACTCCGGAGTCTGCGATGTCATCGATTGGTCGCGAAAGGCGGCGGGTATGTTCGCGGCAACAGCGGCCAAAACAAGGCTCGTGACCGAGCCGTTTTTTCTCAGGCCGCGCTGCAAATGCCACGCCAGTTTCACACCCATTTGACGATCCTGAACGACAAACCGCCGGCCGAACATATCGGCCGGCGGTTGCTTTGACGTTTACGAATCCGGGTTAGCGGCGCTTAGCCGCGATCGCTGCGCCGCCACGGAAACAGATTGGCCGGAAAGTCCGCGGCGGGCTTGCGCTCGCGCGGTTCGGGGATCACCGGCCGCGCATTCGGATCCTTGACGATGACCTCGCGATAGAGATGCCAGGTGGCGTGACCGAGCAGCGGGATCACCACGGCAAGCCCGAGGAAGAACGGGATCGTGCCCAGCACCAGCAGCACCGCGACGATCAGGCCCCAGGCCGCCATCGGCACCGGGTTCTGTGCGACGGCGCGCATCGACGTCACCATGGCTTCGCCGGCGGTCGCCTGGCGGTCGAGCATCATGGGGAAGGCGATCACGCTGATGCAAAGCGCGACGAGCGCGAACAGGAAGCCGACGCCGCAGCCGACCACGATGAGCCACCAGCCTTGCTGGGTGGTCAGCACGCGCGCGGCAAAATCGGGAATGTTGGCCGCGGTCTCATAGCCGAACACCGCCGTGTAGATCGCCTGGGCGGTGGCGATCCAGGTCACGAACAGCGCGAACAGCAGCGTTCCGACCCCAAGCATCGCGCCGAATGACGGTGAGCGGAATACCTCCATGGCATCCCAGGCAGATGCTTCCCCGCCGTCCTCGCGGCGGCGGCTCATCTCGTAGAGGCCGATGGCGGCAAACGGGCCGAGCAAGGCAAAGCCCGCGGCCAGCGGAAACAGCAGGGGCAGCACGGAATAGCCGTGCACGGTGCGCGCAAGCACGAGGCCGAGCACCGGATAGATCAGGCAGAGGACGATGGCGTGACTTGGCACCGCCTTGAAGTCTTCCCAGCCGAGACGCAGCGCATGATGCAAATCGGACAGGCCGATGGTGCGGATGACCGGCGCAGACGCGGCGCCTTGTCCGCTCTGCGTCATCGAACTGACATTGCCTTGGTATGACGTGGCCATGGTCGTTGTCTCCCTCTGGGCGGTCGCATCTGGCGCCCGGCACGCGGGCACAAACCTGCCGCCTCTCGAAGCGATCACGATCAAGCCAGACGCGAAAGACAGAGCAGGGAACTGGCCGTGTCGCGAACTGTAAAACGAGGGTACTCCCAAACTGTGCCAAAAGCACTCACGCTTAAGTGAATGTCGCATTGGCAAGCTATGGAGGGGGCGATAGACTTGAACTGCGACCTCGGTCAGCTGGCTCGTTGCCGTGCGACCTTCACATCTCAACTCTCTTGGGAGCGAACGATGAGCATTTTCGGAAAAATCATGGGCGCGATCTTCGGCAGTAGCGCCACCGCTGCGCCCGCCGGCGGAACGGCCACAAGCGCAGCTCCCGCCGGTGGATCCGGCAGCGCATCGTCGTCTCCTGCCGCAGTGCCCGCCGGCGCGGCGCCGGCGCAGTCCGTCGACGTCGCCCCGATCCTCGACAAGGCGGTTGCCGCCAAGGGCGAGAAGCTCGAGTGGCGGACCTCGATCGTCGACCTGATGAAGGCGCTCGACATCGACTCCAGCCTGTCGGCCCGCAAGGAGCTCGCCAAGGAGCTCGGCTACACCGGCGACACCAACGATTCCGCCAGCATGAACATCTGGCTGCACAAGCAGGTGATGACCAAGCTCGCGGCCAATGGCGGCAAGCTGCCCCCCGACATCAAGCACTGACGGATCATCCGTCCGCGCATAGAAAGGGCCCGCGCCAACGCGGGCCCTTTTTTATCGATCGGCGAACATCTATAGATCGGCCAACAACAACAAGGAGAACGCCCATGACTGATCTCGATCGCCGGACGATGCTTGCGACCGGCGCCCTCGCACTGGCCGGCGCCGCCGCGCAATCCGCGCCTGCCCATGCCGAGGCCGCGCCGAAGGCGATGTTTCCGGTCGCGGCCGTGACGATCCCGATCGTCGGCGCCAGCGAGGTGTTCCAGGTTCGCCGCATCTACTGCATCGGCCGTAACTACGCCGCGCACGCTATCGAGCGCGGTTCGGATCCGACGCGCGAGCCGCCGTTCTTCTTCCAGAAGCCGACGGATGCGATCCAGAATGTCGCGATCGGCACCGTGGCCGATCATCCCTATCCGTCGCTGACCAAGAACTATCACCACGAGGTCGAGCTGGTCGCCGCGCTGAAATCCGGCGGCACCAATATTCCGGCCGACAAGGCGCTCGATCACGTCTATGGCTACGCGCTCGGCCTCGATATGACGCGGCGCGATTTGCAGAACGGCATGGCCGCGGAGAAGAAGCCGTGGGAGATCGGCAAGAGCTTTGACCATGCCGCGGTGCTCGGGCCGATCCATCCGGCTGATAAGACCGGCCACTTCACGCATGGCGCGATCTCGCTCGCGATCAACGGCACGGTGCGACAAAGCTCGGATCTGAAGAACATGATCTGGAGCGTCGCCGAGCAGATCGCAAAGCTGTCCGAGGCATTCGAGCTGAAGGCCGGCGACATCATCTATTCCGGTACGCCGGAGAACGTCGGCCCGGTGGTCAAGGGCGACGTGCTGCTGTGCAAGCTCGAGGGCCTGCCCGACATGTCGATCAAGATCGTCTGACGAACGCGGCGCAAAAGCGTTTTCGAGCGAAGTGGATACCGGTTCGCGTAAAGAAAACGCGTCATAAGGAGCAGCTAGAGCCCCGTTCCGCTTCCATCGGAACGGAAGGGGCTCTAGTGTCCCGAATCCGAAGTTCGCATCGTTTGCCGCACCTTCGGAGCGAACTTCGGATTCGATAAGGACACTAGCAAACTTATGATTCTAGTGTGCTTTATGAATGCGAAGTTCGTGAAAGTGGCTGCCGCGAAATCGCACGAACTTCGCATTCAGCACACTAGCCGGCAAGGTCCGCGTATTCCGGATGCTTGTTGAGGTAATCAACCACGAAGCCGCAGCCGGCGATCACCTTGCGGCCGTCGGCGCGGATCAGATCCAGCGCACCCTTGACCAGCTCCGATGCGATGCCGCGGCCGCGCAGGGCGCGCGGTGTCTCGGTATGGGTGATGATGACGGCCGCGGGCGTCCGCCGGTAGTTCGCGAAGGCGAGGCCGCCCTCGGTGTCGAGCTCGAAGCGGTTTTGGTTCCTGTTGTCGCGGACGCCGGCCATCGCAAAATCCCGGGTTGATTCACAGCCCTGATGTAAGCGTGTGAACCCGCCTGTGCAAAGCCGCGACCAACCCGCAAATTGGCATTTGTGGATTGACGATATGCGCATTTTGACCTGCCTGACCGCCGTATTGCTCGGCGCCGCCCTGACGCTTCCAGACCCGCCGCAAGCCGCCGCCGGCGACGATCCGAGCTGGCAGACCTGCGTCGACCTGACGACGGCACCCGGCGACCGCGTGGCCGCCTGCACCACGGTGATCGACGGCAAGACCGAGACCGGCAAGCGGCTGGCCGGGGCGTATTGCAATCGCGGCCATGGGCTGACCGAGAAGCGCGAGCTCGATGCAGCGCTCGCCGATCTCAACGAGGCCATCAAGCTCGATCCCGCCTATGCCTGCGCCTACACCAATCGCGGCCGCGTCTACGCCTTCAAGCGCGATCTCGATCATGCGATTGCCGATTACGACGAGGCGATCCGCATCGATCCGGCGTTCGCGCTGGCCTACAACAATCGCGGCGATGCCTGGCTCAACAAGGGCGATCTCGACCGCGCGCTGGCCGATCTCAGCCTCGCTATCAAATACAATCCGCAGCTCGCCACCGCCTACGGCAATCGCGGGTTCGTCTACTACCGCAAGCGCGACGCGGCGCATGCGATCGCCGACTTCACCACCGAGATCAAGCTCGAGCCCAACGTGCTCGCCTACATCAATCGCGGTAATGTCTATCGCGATACCGAGCAGCTCGATCGCGCCGCCGCCGACTATGGCGAGGCTGCGAGGATCGCACCGACCGATGCGCGCGGCTGGCGCAACCGCGGCATGATCCGTCTCTTTCAAGGGGACAACAAGGGCGGGCTCGCCGATTACGACAAGGCGCTGCAATACGATCCGAACGACGTCTATTCCTGGAACAATCGCGGCCAGGCCAAGCTGCGGCTCGGCGACAAGAAGGGCGCGGCGGCCGATTTCCGCAAGGCGCTCGAGCTGCAGCCCGACTTGCAGAGCGCCAAGGGAGCGCTGGCGCGGCTCGGCGGAGCGCGGTGACATCTTGCCGGCAACGATCGCTCTGCCGCGTCGCACATGCGCGGGACGGGCCTTGCGGATGGATGCAGTTCGATTACGTTTGATGACAGACATACGCCCCTGATGCGGCTGGATGGTCGTCTGGTACGGAGTGGCGGAGCCGGCCGCCGACGTATGCCTCTTGTCGGAGGAGGTTCGTCATGTCGGACAATCGTTTCTTCAACACACACCGTCCCTGGGAGGACTGGCTCGGCATGCTGCTCGGCGTGCTGATCATGGTCTCGCCCTGGTTTCCGATGCAGGTGAGCGGCGCCGTCGATATTGAGCGCAGCCACCTCGTCCTCAACAGCTTCATCGTCGGCATGCTGGTGCTCGGCATCGCCCAGCTCGAATATGTCGCGCTGCACCGCTGGGAGGAGGTGGCCAGCCTCCTGCTCGGTCTCTGGCTGATGGCATCGCCCATGGTCTTTGGTTACGCCGAGGACCACGCGCTGCAGTTCTGGCACATCCTGCTCGGCGCGCTGGTCGCCTTTATAGGCGCGTTACAGCTGTGGCAGGACTGGAACCTGAGCGAGCAGGAACTCGCCAAGCACCCGCAGTAGCGGGCTGGGCAGAAAACAACGGGTTGACCGCCGCCGGCGCGGTATCATCGGGCTGCGCCCGGCGGGCCTTGCCGAAGGCGGCGGCTTGGCGATAAACCGGGCGGTACCAATCCCTTGCGGCGCTTGAAGACGCCCGGTTCTGACCGAGGAAACACCCGATGACCGTCCTGACCTTGCCCTGTCTGTTGTGCGTATCGGCGGGGCGGCAATGAGCGGGACGGCTGCTGCCGCGCCGCGCGGCGGGATCGCGCGGGTATCGCGCCGGGTGATGAACCTCGCTTACATCCTGACCCAGAACGCTCGCCGCCACGGCGATCGCCCCGGCTTCGTCTGGAACGAGAAGGCCTGGTCCTGGCGCCATATCGACCAGAACGTCTCGGCGCTGGCGGCGGCATTGGCGGCGCGCGGCATCGTCAAGGGCGACCGCATCCTGGTGCATTCCAAGAACTGCGACGAGATGTTCTGGTCGATGTTCGCGGCCTTCCGGCTCGGCGCGGTCTGGGTGCCGACCAATTTCCGCCTGATGCCGGACGAGGTCGCCTATCTCGCGTCGGCTTCCGGCGCCAAGGCGTTTCTGTGCCACGCCGACTTCCCCGAGCATGCCAAGGCGGCCGCCAATCCCGCGCTCGAATTCGTCTGGCGGATTGGGGAGGAAGGTACCTTCGGCGAGGCGACGCTCGGCGACGTCATCGCCAGGCACGCCGGCGCTGTGGTCGAGAACGTTGCCGTCGACTATGACGATCCCTGCTGGTTCTTCTTCACCTCCGGCACCACCGGCCGCTCCAAGGCCGCGGTCTTGACCCATGGCCAGATGGCCTTCGTCATCACCAACCATCTCGCCGACTTGATGCCCGGCACCACGGAAGAGGACGCCTCGCTTGTGGTGGCGCCGCTGTCGCATGGCGCCGGCGTACATCAATTGGTGCAGACCGCGCGCGGCGTGCCGACCATCCTGCTGCCGTCGGAGAAGTTCGACATCGCCGAAGCCTTCCGGCTGATCGCCAAGCATCGCGTCAGCAACATGTTCACGGTGCCGACCATCCTGAAGATGATGGTCGAGCATCCCGCCGCCGACCAGCACGACCATTCCTCGCTGCGCTACATCATCTACGCCGGCGCGCCGATGTATCGCGAGGACCAGAAGGCGGCGCTGAACAAGCTCGGCGGCGTGCTGGTGCAGTATTTCGGCCTCGGCGAGGTCACCGGCAACATCACGGTGCTGCCACCCGGACTGCACGATCCCGAGGACGGGCCGCATGCGCGGATCGGCACCTGCGGCTTCGAGCGCACCGGGATGCAGGTCTCGATCCAGGGCGACGATGGAAGCGAGCTGAAGGCGCACGAGACCGGCGAGATCTGCGTGATCGGTCCCGGCGTGTTCGCGGGCTACTACGACAACCCCGAGGCCAATGCGAAGGCGTTTCGCGACGGCTGGTTCCGCACCGGCGACCTCGGCCACATGGACGAGGAGGGCTTCGTCTACATCACCGGCCGTGCCTCCGACATGTACATCTCGGGCGGCTCCAACATCTATCCGCGCGAGATCGAGGAGAAGCTCTTGACCCATCCCGCGGTCGGCGAGGTCGCGGTGCTCGGCGTGCCCGATCCCTTCTGGGGCGAGGTCGGCGTCGCCGTCTGCGTCGCGCGCGAGGGCGCCGAGGCGGTCGCGGAGGCGGAGCTTGCCGCCTATCTCGCGCCAAAAGTGCCGCGCTACAAGATGCCGAAACGCTTCTTCTTCTGGGAGGCGCTGCCGAAATCCGGCTACGGCAAGGTCCCGAAGCGGCTGATCCGAGACGAGCTCGAGGCGCGCGGATTGCTCGAGGTGATCGCCAAATCGACGGGAGCGTGAGGCGATGCGCAGCATCGCCCAGCCTGGCGCTCCGCATCTAGAGCGCATCCAATGGGTCAGCGCGCGCGGCCGCGCCTTTTCATTCGTGCTCGAGGCCGGCATTCCCTTGCTCGAAGCCGTGCGCCGCGGCTTTGCGGCGGAGGGTTTTGCCAGCGGCGTGCTGAGCGCCAAAGGCGGTGCGCTCGGGCCGTTCGCCTATGTGATGCCGGCGCTGTCGAAGGACGGCGTCAACGCCGCGTTCTACAGCGACACGTTCCGTCCCGACGGCGTGACCCGGCTCAAGCTCGCGGCGCTGACGTTCGGCGAACGCGACGGCGCGCCGTTCTTTCATTGCCACGGCCTGTGGACCGAAGCTGACGGCCGCTTCAACGGCGGCCACATGCTGCCGGACGAAACCATTGTCGCCGAGCCGTTCGAGGTGAACGCGTTCGGGATCGACGGCGCGACGTTCCTGGCTGAATCTGACAGCGAGACCAATTTCAAGCTGTTCGGTCCCGTCGCCAGCGCGCCGCGTGGGGCCAGGACCACGAGCCATGCCTTCGCGCTGCGGCTGCGGCCGAACCAGGATTTTGCCTGCGCGCTGGAAGGCTTCTGCCGCCAGCGCGGCGTCCTGCGCGCGCGGCTGCATGGCGGCGTCGGCTCGACCATCGGCGCCGTCTTCACCGACGGCCACAGCGTGGTACCCTTCGCGACCGAGCTCGCGGTGACTGCGGGCGAGATCGCACCGGACGCGGATGGCAGGCTGCATGCCGAGCTCGACATCGCGCTGGTCGACTATCTCGGCGGCATCGCCGAGGGACGCCTGGTGCGCGGCGACAATCCGGTGCTGATGACGATGGAGCTGGCGCTGGAGGTGCTGGAGGAGGCGGAGCAGCCGTAGGGGCACTGCACGCTCCATCCCCGCGTCGTCCCGGCGAAGGCCGGGACCCATTACCCCAGATGGTTGTTGTTACGCGACGCAGAGGCCACAGCCTATCTTCAACAACTCGCCCCTGTGGTTATGGGTCCCGGCCTTCGCCGGGACGACGGCGAGTGTGTGGCGCCGCATGCGAGTCACACATCTGCAGCCGCTCACCGCCGCTTGCGGACATGGATGTTGATGTCGAGGTCGATGGCGCTGACGCAACGTTGCTCGGTGCGGTGCGATCCGCCCTCGTGCCAAGGGCCGTTGCGCAGGCTGATGTCGGTGACGCGAGCGAGCCGCAGGCAGCGCCATTGCGGCAGTTGGCCCGAGCTCGTGCCGGCGAACTGCCAGGCCAGCACGACCTCCTCACCGCTCTTGTTGTGGCCGATGATGTGCGGGCAGAGTTCGCGCGGCCGGCCGTCATAGATGCAGACCGCTTGCTGTTCGTTGAGGATCGCCTTGCGGAAGAGGGCGTAAGCTTTGCTAGCCATGGGACATCCGGCCATCTAGGATTGCTGCGGGCTCCTATCATATAAACTGGACCACCCGCCGTTGTTTCCCCGGATCCGCGCCGATGGCCAGAGGACGACACCGCCCGATCAACATGCCCGCGCCATATCTGAGGCGCGTCTGGCTCGATCCCGAGCGCATTCCCAACCGCAACGCATATCCGTTCGCGCTGCCGCTGCTGCGCGACGATTTCGAGCTGAGCTTCGACAAGGCAATCACCATCGTTGTCGGCGAGAACGGTACCGGCAAGTCGACGCTGCTCGAGGGGATCGCCGTGATGGCCGGCTATGACGACGCCGGCGGCGGCAAGGGCTACCGCGCGGTCGACCACAGCGGTGCGGTGGAGAAAATGGGCGGCTCGCTTGCAGCGGCGCTTCGTGCGAGCTGGCTGCCCAAGATCACCAATGGCTGGTTCTTCCGCGCCGAAAGCTTCTTCTCGGTGGCGCGCTATGTGGACGCGGCAGCGCTGGACGTCGGAGACCTGCCGCCGAACTTCCTGTCGTACTCCCACGGCGAGGGCTTTTTGCGCTTCTTCAACGAGCGCTGCCAGCGACAGGGCATCTTCATCTTCGACGAGCCGGAATCGGCGCTGTCGCCGTCGCGGCAGATCGAATTCCTCAAGCTGCTGCACCGGATGAACGGCACCGGCCACTGCCAGGTGATCATGGCCACGCATTCACCGGTCCTGATGGCCTATCCAAATGCGACGCTACTGCGGCTGACGAAATACGGGCTGGAGCCGGTGAACCTGAGGGACACCGATCACTACCGGCTGATGCGCGAGTTCTGCGACGATCCGAAAGGGTTCGTCGAGGCGGCGATCGAGGGGTGAACCTGCCACCAGCCTGACTTGCCTCCCGGCGAACCCCGAACTTCGCTCTGGTGCAAGAAGCCGGTCCCCGATCTAGTCTAGAACCTCGAACCATAAACTGCGGCATGCGCCGGGCGGCGGATGGCCGACACATATCGGGAGAGAACAAGGATGAGGCGAACGATCGCGCGAGCTGGCGTCGTGGTGGCGGCATTGGCTGTGTTGGGGGCCGCATGGGCCCACGGGCCGACCCGCCAGAAGGTGCGGGAATCGATCGAGATCGACGCGCCGCAGGCCAAGGTGTGGGCGGTGATCGGTAATTTCCAGGACATGAGCTGGCTCGCCGGCGTCACCAAGACCGAAGGCGAGAAGGGCAACGAGATCGGCGCCACGCGGCGGCTGACGCTGGGGCCCGGCGCCACCGTCGACGAGGAACTCTACAAATACGAGCCGGAGATGATGAGCTATTCGTACCGGATCACGGCGGTCGACGTGAAGGTGCTGCCGGTCACCAATTATTCCTCGACGCTGACGGTGTCGCCGGCGCCGGACGGCAAGTCGAAGCTGGAATGGGCCGGCGCGTTCTACCGCGGCTTTCCCAACAACGACCCGCCGCCGGAGCTGAGCGACGAGGCCGCGGTGAAGGCGGTGAGCGGGCTCTACAAGGCCGGGCTCGAGGCGCTGAAGAAGAAGATCGAGAGTGGGACCTGAGCGTGAGGACGATCGCGCTCGTCGCGCTGCTTGCCGGCCTCGGCGCCGCGCATGCCGAGGAGGCGTTCGTCACCAACCAGCTCAGCGACGACCTCACCGTGGTCGATCTCGCGACCTCGAAGCCGGTTGCGACCATCGCGATCGGCGGCAAGCCCGCCGGCGTTGCCGTCAGCAATGACGGCCGCTTCGCCTATGTGACCAGCCCGGATGCCAAGGCGGTCACGGTAGTCGACGCGCCGGCGCGAAGGGTGGTGGGCCGGGTCGATGTCGGCGGCGGGCCGCTCGGCATCGCGGTCGCGCCCGACGGCGCGACGGTCTATGTCGCCGACTGGTACGCCGCCGCGGTGCGGGTGATCGATGCCAGAGAGCGACGTGTCGTCGCAAGTATCGCGGTCGGTGCATCGCCGTCCGGGCTGGCGGTGACGCCGGATGGACTGCTGCTGCTGTCGGCGGATCGCGACGATGACAGCGTCTCCATCATCGGTACCGCCTCGCGCGAGCGGAGGGGAATCGTGAAGGTCGGGAGTCGGCCGTTTGGTGTCACCATCGATGCCGATGGCAAGCGTGCCTACACGGCCAATGTCGGCACCAACGACGTCTCGGTGATCGACGTCGCGACCGCGCGCGAGATCGGCCGCGTGCATGTCGGCTTGCGCCCCTACGCGGTGGCGCTGGCGCAGGGCCGCGGCTTCGTCACCGACCAGTATGACGGCAAGGTCAGCGTGTTCGACCTCGCGACGTTGCAGCCCGTGAAGCGGATCACGGTCGGCGATTACCCCGAAGGCATCGAGGCGACCGCAGACGGCAAGCGCATCCTGGTCGCGAACTGGGAGAGCAACACGCTGAGCGTGATCGACGCCGCCGAGCTGAAGGTGATCGGCGAGGTCAAGGTCGGCGACGGCCCGCGCGCGTTCGGGGCGTTCCTCAGACGGACGGAGTAGGGGGAAGGTGAGGGGTGTCCCAAAATATCGAAAACAACCCCATGCAAAGGAGCAGGCTGCCGCCGAGACTCGGAAAAGCGACTTGACGCGTCGGGCAAATCAGCGGTACGTTTTTATTATTCCGAAATTGTGCAAGCGTCCGCCGCCGCAGGATAGAGCCAACCGCGCCCTGCGACCCGTCGTCGAGCTGCGCCCCATTGGCTCACCAGCGCGACAGGCCTATATTATCAGGCAAACGCAAGGAAACAGGGAGGATGCCATGCATCATACCTTGGTGCCCAGTGACCGGGTCGAGCACGTTTGCGTCTACGGATGCGACGGCGCGAAACTTGGGTCGATCGAGCGGTTGATGCTCGACAAGGTGAGCGGCACGGTGGCCTACGCCATCATCAAGACCGGAGGCGTGCTGAGTACCCACCACCACTATCCCGTCCGATGGACCGCGCTGCGATTCGATCCTGTGCGGCAGGCCTTCGAGGCCGAGGTGACGCTGGATGATCTGCGGTCAGGACCCTCCGAATTCGACGGCGACGAATTCGACTGGGGCGACCGCTCGCGATCGTACACGCACCCGAATTATTGGGCGGTGTAGCAGAGCGGTTGAGAGACCGTAGCCCGCATGAGCGAAGCGACATGCGGGAGCGGTCAACTTGTTCGGCTGATAGACCCCGCATATCGCTCCGCTCATGCGGGCTACTTGCTTAGTTCAAGACCGGTATACATGCCCCAATTCAAGCCCGCCGGCTGGCCTTCCGTCATACCGCGAATTGTCACCCGCGACCTCACTGGCTTGGCCAGATTTCTTCGAGACGTTTTCGATGCGCAGGGCGATGTCCGCTCCGGCGCGCCAACGGAAATCCGGATCGGAGACTCGATCATCCTGATCAGCGACGGCGGAGGCGTCCGCGAGGCCATGCCGGCCTTTCTCTACGTCTATGTTCGAGACGCGGACGAGACCTATCGGCGGGCGATCGCGGCAGGCGCTGAATCGATCGAGCCGCCTGCGGATACGCCCTATGGCGACAGACGCGCGATGGTGCGGGATGCCTGGGCCAACGTCTGGCAGATCGCCACCTACCGTGGGAGCTAAGTGTGTAGCCCGCTTGAGCGAAGCGATATGCGGGACCGGTCATTGTTGGCCGCGAGAGGCCCCGGATATCGCTTCGCTCATCCAGGCTACTTGCTACGGGCCTGGTCTGCTCGAAGCAGCCACATGACCTGGTCGCGATATCTGAGGGGAAATGCAACCGAAAGCGGATGGTCTTTCGATCCTGACATTTTGCGAGCAGCGTCATTCAGTATCGCAACGTAGGTCATCGCGTTCGGCAGGTCGCCAACCAGCGGCACATCAGCATGCATTACAAGCACGGGACCGTGCGGCAACCACGAGAGATCGCGGATACATTCCTCGAACCCATCCCAATTGCTCCCAAAGTAACCGGGAAATTCGAGCTGTGCAGCGAGCGTGGCCAAGAGCGCCGCTTTGCTCGTCACATTTTCAAGGATGCTGGCGCGCACCGCTGCAGGGGACGACGCGCCCTCATCTTCGAACGAGATGAATGTTTGCGGCTCGCTCACCCGGCCTGTGTCACTCCGCCGCCTCGCTCGCTGAGCTCTTCCTTGGCTTGCTGTTCGCCTTCTTCAGCACCGGAGCCAGGAACTTGCCGGTGTAGCTGCGCGGCGCTTTCACGATGTCCTCGGGCGGGCCCCAGGCGACGATCTCGCCGCCGCCGTCACCGCCTTCGGGGCCGAGGTCGATCACCCAGTCGGCGGTCTTGATGACCTCGAGATTGTGCTCGATCACCACCACCGTGTTGCCCTGGGCGACCAGTTCGTGCAGCACCTCTAAGAGCTTGGCGACGTCATGGAAGTGCAGGCCGGTGGTCGGCTCGTCAAGGATATAGAGCGTGCGGCCGGTGGCGCGCTTTGACAGCTCCTTGGCCAGCTTGACGCGCTGGGCTTCGCCGCCCGACAGCGTCGTCGCCTGCTGGCCGACATGGATGTAGTCGAGGCCGACGCGGTGCAGGGTCTGGAAGGTCTCGCGCACGCGCGGCACCGCCTTGAAGAACTCGGCGGCTTCCTCGACCGTCATGTCGAGCACGTCGGCGATGCTCTTGCCCTTGAACAGCACCTCCAGCGTCTCGCGGTTGTAGCGCTTGCCCTTGCAGGTGTCGCAGGTGACGTAGACGTCCGGCAGGAAGTGCATCTCGATCTTGATGACGCCGTCGCCCTGGCAGGCCTCGCAGCGGCCGCCCTTGACGTTGAAGGAGAAGCGCCCGGGCTCGTAGCCGCGCGCCTTCGCTTCCGGCAGGCCGGCGAACCATTCGCGGATCGGCGTGAAGGCACCGGTATAGGTCGCGGGGTTGGAACGCGGCGTGCGGCCGATCGGCGACTGGTCGATGTCGATGATCTTGTCGATGTGCTCGAGGCCCTCGATGCGGTCGTGCGGCGCCGCGCCCTCGCTGGCGTTGTTCAGCTTGCGGGCGATGGCGCGGTACAGCGTGTCGATCAACAGCGTCGACTTGCCGCCGCCCGACACGCCGGTCACGCAGGTGAACAGGCCGAGCGGGATTTCGGCCGAGACGTTCTTGAGATTATTGCCGCGGGCGTTGACGACCTTGATGGTGCGCCGGTGGTTCGGCGGCCGCCGGTCGGGCACAGGCACCGACAGCTCGCCGGTGAGATACTTGCCGGTCAGCGATTTCGGGTTGCGCATGATCTGGTCGGGCGTGCCCTCAGCGACGATGTGGCCGCCATGCATGCCGGCGCCGGGCCCGATATCGAGCACATAATCGGCGAGGCGGATGGCGTCCTCGTCATGCTCGACCACGACCACGGTGTTACCGAGGTCGCGCAGCCGCTTCAGGGTGTCGAGCAGGCGGGCATTGTCGCGCTGGTGCAGGCCGATCGACGGCTCGTCCAGCACGTAGAGCACGCCGGTGAGGCCCGAGCCGATCTGTGAGGCGAGGCGGATGCGCTGGCTCTCGCCGCCGGACAGCGTGCCGGAGGAGCGCGACAGCGTCAGATAGTTCAGGCCGACATCGAGCAGGAAGGTCAGGCGCTCGCGGATCTCTTTCAGGATCCGCGTCGCGATCTCGTTCTGCTGCGCGTTCAGCGCCTCCGGCACCGTCTCGAACCATTCGCCGGTGCGCTTGACCGAGAGCTCGGAGATCTCGCCGATATGCTTGCCGCCGATCTTGACGCACAGCGCCTCCGGCTTCAGCCGATGGCCGTTGCAGCCTTCGCAGGGCACGTCGGAGAAATACTTGCCGAGCTCCTCGCGCGCCCACTCGCTCTCGGTTTCGCGGTAGCGGCGGTTGATGTTGGTGATGACGCCCTCGAACGGCTTCTTGGTGTCGTAGGAGCGGACGCCGTCCTCATAGGAGAACTTGATCTCGTCGTCGCCGGAGCCGTGCAGCAGCGCGTTCTGGACCTTCTTGGTGAGGTCCTTCCACTTGGTGTCGAGCGTGAACTTGTAGTGCTTGCCGAGCGCGGTCAGGGTCTGGATGTAGTAGGGCGAGGATGATTTCGCCCAGGGCGCGATCGCGCCCTTGCGCAAGGTCAGCTCCTTGTCGGGGATGACCAGGTCCTCGTCGATATGCTGCTCGACGCCGAGGCCGCCGCAGGCCGGACAGGCGCCATAGGGGTTGTTGAACGAGAACAGGCGCGGCTCGATCTCGGGGATCGTGAACCCGGAGACCGGGCAGGCGAACTTCTCCGAGAACAGGATGCGCTCGGGCCCGCTCTTGTCGTGGATCTTGGCGGTTTTCTTCTTGTCCTCTTTCTTGTCGTCCTGGGCGGCCGCCGCCGGCGCGTCGGCGTATTCAATCACGGCGAGGCCCTCGGCGAGCTTCAGCGCGGTCTCAAAGCTTTCCGCGAGGCGCTGGGCGAGGTCGGGACGCACCACGATGCGGTCGACCACGACGTCGATGTCGTGGGGGAATTTCTTGTCGAGCGCGGGCGCTTCGGACAGTTCGTAGAAGGTGCCGTCGATCTTGACGCGCTGAAAGCCCTTCTTGAGATACTCGGCGAGCTCCTTCTTGTACTCGCCCTTGCGACCGCGCACGACCGGCGCCAGCAGGTAGAGGCGAGTGCCTTCCGGCAGCGCCAGCACGCGATCGACCATCTGCGAGACGATCTGGCTCTCGATCGGCAGGCCGGTGGCTGGCGAATAGGGCACGCCGACGCGCGCCCAGAGCAGGCGCATGTAGTCGTAGATCTCGGTGACGGTGCCGACGGTGGAGCGCGGGTTCTTCGACGTGGTCTTCTGCTCGATCGAGATCGCCGGCGACAGGCCATCGATCTGGTCGACATCCGGCTTCTGCATCATCTCGAGGAACTGGCGCGCATAGGCCGACAGCGACTCGACGTAGCGGCGCTGGCCCTCGGCATAGATGGTGTCGAACGCGAGCGACGACTTGCCGGAGCCGGACAGGCCGGTGAACACCACGAGCTTGTCGCGGGGAATCTCGACGTCGATGTTCTTCAGATTGTGTTCGCGCGCGCCACGGATCGTGATGGCGCGCGATGAGGAGCCGGCGTTCTGTTGGCGCTTCGCCTTGAGCACTTCATCCATAGCGACAGTTCCGGGCGCATGCTTGGGCGCCTTTTGGGCGCGCATCGCCGGTGATGCCGGGACCTTGCGCCGATGGGGTGTGAAGGCTGGAACGTAGGAAGAACGGCCGACAATTTCCAGTGCTGAGTCGCGTCCATCAACGGATAGTTTGCCTGATGGCAGCAGCCGTCAGCAGCGCCGGTTCCGCTAGAGCCTTTCCCCCGTTCCGATGGAATCGGAACGGGGGCTCCAGATTCCTGCTTTGACGCGTTTTCCTTGCGCGAGCCGGAATCCGCTTCGCTCGACAACGCTCTTACGCAAAAAGGCCGGCGCGAGGCCGGCCTTTCGGTGCGATCTGATCGCAGATCAATCTTAGTACTTGGCGACGATCGGGCCGCCGAAGTGATAGTTCACGCCGAACTGGGCGCTGTGCAGCTCGAGTGTACCGGAGGGCACGCCGAAATAGTTCTCGCTGTCGAGGCTGCGATACAGGTATTCGCCCTTGATCGACCACTGCGGGGCGATGAAGGCCTCGACGCCGGCGCCGACGGTCCAGCCGGAGTGGAAGTTGCTCTGCGAGGCGGTCACGCCGAGCGCGGTGACGCTGACCTCATTGTTGGCCCAGGCGTAGCCGCCGGTGCCGTAGAACAGCACCTTGTCGACGGCAAAGCCGAAGCGGCCGCGCACGGTGCCGAGCGAGTCGATCTTGCTGCGGGCGGTGACGCCGAGCGCGGAGACCGACGCGTCGATGTCAGCGCCTGCAGCGTCGACCTCGAGGCCGTACACGATGTTGCCGGCCTGCCAGTTGTAGCCGATGGTGCCGCCGCCGAAGCCGCCTTCCATGCTCGGGGTGCCGGAGTTCTCGCTGGCGTAGCCGCCGAAGCCACCGACGTAGAAGCCGGTCCAGTTGTAGATCGCGGCCGGCGGCGGAGCCTTCACGTAAGGCGCGCGTGCCGCCATGTCGGCGGCCATTACCGGTGCAAAAGCGCTCAGTGCAAACATGCCGGCCGAGGCCAGCAAAACATTCCTGATTTTCAAAGTCCCAGTCCAATTTTCTTGTTGTCTCTTCAAAGATTTTGAAGAGAGCGTCACAGCAGTGTCGCGTGACGTGCTGGTGCTTCTACAGAGAAATGCCGGAACGTGTGTATCCGCGAAACCACAACGCACCGAAAACGGCCCCGGTGAGGTGCGCGTGCACACGCAACGAAAAAGCCGGCGCACAAACAGGCACAAACAAAAAGGCCGGCGGGAGGCCGGCCTTTCGTCTGGATCAATCGGCCTGGCGCGATCAATAGCGCGCGACGACCGGGCCACCCCACTTGTAGTTCACGCGGACGGTGACGAGGTCGACGTCCTGGCGATCGCGGATGGTGCTGTTCAGCGTGCCGTTGGGGGCGATCAGGTTGTAGGTCTTGTCCTGCATGAACAGGTGGTCGTATTCGATGCCCGCGGTCCAGTTCGGCGCGAAGCCGACTTCGATGCCGGCGCCGACGGTGCCGCCCCAGCGGGTGTCGCTGGCGCTACCGACCAGCACGCCGGTTGGGGTGAAGTAGGTGTTGAAGCGGTTGTCGGTCAGCGCCGCGCCGCCCTTGGCGTAGAGCAGCACGTTGTTGACGGCGTAACCGATCTGGCCGGTGAACAGGCCGAACGCGTCGATCTTGGACTGGTTGGTGAACAGGCCCGGGAAGATCGCGCTGTTGTTGCTGCCCTTCAGGTCAGCCCAGTCGCCCTGCGCTTCGAGGCCGAACACCCAGGCGCCAGCCTGCCAGCGATAACCGATCTGGCCACCGGCGACGCCGCCGGTTGCATCATGGCAACCATCTGATGCGAGGAAGATGCCGGCCGGGAGCTGGTCCCAGCAATTGTGGCTCGAGCCCCAGCCGCCGTTGGCGCCGATGTAGAAGCCGGTCCAGTCATAGATCGGGGCAACCACTGGCGGCGGCGCCTTGGTGTACGGGCGCGCAGCGAGATCAGCGGCCGCGGCAGGCGCAGCAAACGCAATCAGAGCAACCGTACCGAGCAAAAACTTCTTCATTATCAGTCCCCCAGCGCCCCGATCGGCTTCCAAACGGTCCCGAAGCACGATCCCAGACGCGAGCGCCCGCGCCATGGTTGGAGCTATACGCTGATTCAACCGGAAACGCAGTCTCCCAAATGCAACACTCGCGGGAGAAGTACCGAGAAGGCAAGTTGCTGATTTATTTGTTGTTTTTCTAAATCTTGCTGCCGGGCGGCGGCTGGCGCCGAGATCGACTGCCGCTCCGACGGCACTGGCCGCTTCTACGGATGGTTGTGGCGAACAAAACTGGAACGACGCCGGATGCGATGCTATATCTCGAATATCGTGGATAACCGGCGCGACGGCAAAGGCGGCGAGCCGGCACCGGCGTATAGGGTCATCCACGACGCCTGCGACGTAAGTGGCGAAGGTTGAGAGTGGCGGCCGAATGTCCGGACGCCCGGTTTTTGAGTGGAGATGATGCGATGGCAGGAAGCGTGAACAAGGTGATCCTGGTGGGAAACCTCGGCAAGGATCCGGAAATCCGGCGGACGCAGGACGGCCGTCCGATCGCAAACCTTTCCATCGCCACCTCGGAAACCTGGCGCGACAAGGGCACTGGCGAGCGCAAGGAAAAGACCGAGTGGCACCGCGTCGTGATCTTCAACGAGGGCCTCTGCAAGGTCGCCGAGCAGTATCTGAAGAAGGGCGCCAAGGTGTACATTGAGGGTCAGCTGCAGACCCGCAAATGGACCGACCAGAGCGGCGTCGAGAAGTACTCGACCGAAGTCGTGCTGCAGGGCTTCAACTCCAACCTCACCATGCTCGATGGGCGTGGCGGTGGGGGCAGCAGCTTCTCCGATGATGGCGGCAGCGATTTCGGCTCGGCCGGACCGGTCAGCTCGGCGCCGCGCCGCGCCGTCGCCGCGGGTGGTGGCAGCAGCCGCAACAGCGACATGGACGACGACATCCCGTTCTGAGCAGCGGTCGCGCTTCCGTCGATTCCGTCAGGCGCCGTTCCGTGAAGATCATTTTCCCGGAACGGTCGCCGCGATCTGGACCAGCAATTTCCTCGTGTGGAGTATGAGGATAACCCGGTAACTCTCTGTCAGAACCTCGGTGGTTCGACGTACAGGGATGCGGGTTCCCTGGACTTTGACACAGCCTGATGTAAATGATATTTACATTGGCCTGCGGCATTTGATGCCTGGCGGCGAGCTTCACCCGAGGGCCGGCCATCATGAGCCTCGCGCCATTGCTCGACGCCGCGCCTGCGATCCCGCTCCACGCCTTTGCCGCGATGGCCGCCTTCGTGCTCGGCTCCATCCAGCTCGCCGCCCCCAAGGGCACGCTGCCGCACCGGACCCTGGGCTGGATCTGGGTGATCCTGATGCTGGTGGTCGCCGGAAGCTCGTTCTGGATCCATCAGATCCAGCTGGTCGGTCCCTGGAGCCCGATCCACCTGCTGTCGATCTTCTCGCTCGCCATGCTGGTGCTCGGCGTCACGGCTGCGCGGAGCCACGATGTCCGCCGCCACAGGTTCACGATGATCGGCATCTACTTCGGCGCGCTGCTCATCGCCGGACTGTTCACCTTGATGCCCGGGCGGATCATGCACGCGGTGGTTTTCGGCCACTGACTGGAGAGGCGAACTGCCACTGGCGAGTGGCGAATAGGGATTTTTCCATCCGCTATTCGCCATTCGCCACGCGCTTCCCGACCAGGCAGCCGGAACCTCGGTGCTCCACCCGTAAGTGCATGAAAAAACGAACGGAAAAACGGCTTGCCGGAGCCGCGCAAGGGTGGTTATCAGGCCCCCGATGGGCTATATGATTCCCCAGCAGAACCGACCGGATTTCCCCTTTGTCCGATAACGACGACCACAAGCCCGGCGAGCCGCCGGGACCCTCAGATATTCGTCCCGTTTCCATTCTCGACGAGATGAAGAAGTCCTACCTCGATTACGCGATGAGCGTGATCGTGTCGCGTGCGCTGCCCGATGCGCGCGACGGGCTCAAGCCGGTGCACCGGCGCATCCTCTATTCGATGCATGAGCAGGGACATACGCCGGACAAGAAATACGTCAAATCCGCCCGCGTCGTCGGCGACGTGATCGGTAAATATCACCCGCATGGCGACCAGTCGATTTACGACGCGATGGTCCGCATGGCGCAGGATTTCTCGCTGCGCGTGCCGCTGATCGACGGCCAGGGCAATTTCGGTTCGGTCGACGGCGATCCGCCGGCGGCCTATCGATATACGGAAGCGCGGCTGACCAAGGCGGCGCTCGCCGTGCTGGCCGACATCGACATGGAAACGGTCGATTTCCAGCCGAACTACGACAACTCCGAAAAAGAGCCGTCGGTTCTGCCGGCCCGGTTCCCGAACCTTCTGGTCAATGGCGCCGGCGGCATCGCCGTCGGCATGGCGACCAACATCCCGCCGCACAATCTCGGCGAGGTGGTCGACGCCTGCGTGGCGCTGATCGACAATCCGGCGCTCACGATCGACGAGCTGATCGACATCATTCCCGGACCGGACTTCCCGACCGGCGGCGTCATCCTGGGCCGCCAGGGCATTCGTAGCGCCTACCATCTCGGCCGCGGCTCGATCGTGATGCGCGGCAAGGTGACGATCGACACCATCCGCAAGGATCGTGAAGCGATCATCATCACCGAGATTCCCTATCAGGTGAACAAGGCGACGATGGTCGAGCGCATCGCCGAACTCGTCAAAGAGAAGAAGATCGAGGGCATCGGGGACCTGCGCGACGAGTCCGACCGCGACGGCTATCGCGTCGTCATCGAGTTGAAGCGCGAAGCGGTGCCCGACGTGGTGCTGAACCAGCTCTACCGGTTCACACCGCTGCAGACCAATTTCCCGGCCAACATGCTGGCGCTGGATTCCGGCCGTCCGCAGACGATGAATCTGAAGGACTTGCTCACGATCTTCGTCGCGTTCCGCGAGCAGGTGGTGACCCGGCGGACCAAGTTCCTGCTCGGCAAGGCGCGCGACCGCGCCCACATCCTGGTCGGCCTTGCGATCGCGGTCGCCAACATCGATGAGATCATCCGCGTCATCCGGACCTCGCCCGATCCGAACACCGCGCGCGAGGCCCTGATGTCACGCGACTGGCCGGCACGCGACGTCGAGGCGATGATCACGCTAATCGACGATCCCCGGCATCGCATCAACGAGGACGGCACGCTGCGGCTGTCGATGGAGCAGGCCAGGGCCATCCTCGACCTTCGCCTGCAGCGCTTGACCGCGCTCGGGCGCGACGAGATTTCCGAAGAGCTCGACAAGCTCGCGGCCGAGATCGCCGACTATCTCGACATCCTGCGCTCGCGCGCCCGCGTGCAGGGCATCGTCAAGACCGAACTGGCCGAGGTGAAGCAGCAGTTCGCCACCCCGCGCAAGACCGTGATCATCGAGCAGGAAGGCGAGGTCGAGGACGAGGACCTGATCCAGCGCGAGGACATGGTCGTCACCGTGTCGCATGCGGGTTACGTCAAGCGCGTGCCGCTGTCGACCTATCGGGCGCAGCGCCGCGGCGGCAAGGGCCGCGCCGGCATGCAGACCCGCGACGAGGATTTCGTCTCGCGCCTGTTCGTGGCCTCGACCCACACACCGGTGCTGTTCTTCTCATCGCGCGGCCAGGTCTACAAGGAGAAGGTCTGGCGGCTGCCGATGGCCGCGCCAAACGCGCGCGGCAAGGCGCTGATCAACATCCTGCCGCTGGAGCAGGGCGAACGCATCACGACGATCATGCCGCTGCCGGAGGATGAATCCTCCTGGGCCAATCTCGACGTGATGTTCGCGACGACCGGCGGCACCGTTCGCCGCAACAAGCTGTCCGACTTCGTCGACGTGCGCCGCTCCGGCATCATCGCCATGAAGCTCGGGGAAGGCGAGGCGATCGTCGACGTCCAGATCTGCACCGAGCATGACGACGTGCTGCTGACGGCCGCCGGCGGCCAGTGCATCCGTTTCCCGGTCACCGATGTGCGCGTCTTCACCGGCCGCACCTCGATGGGCGTGCGCGGCATTGCGCTGCCCGAGGCCGACAAGCTGATCTCGCTGGCGATCCTGCGCCATGTCGAGACCACCTCGGACGAGCGCTCGGCCTATTTGAAGATGCGCCGCGCGGTGGCCGGCGAGGCCGCGACCGAGGAGCCGGTCGAGGCCGAGGGCGAGGAGACCGCGAATGCGATCCAGCTGTCGCAGGAGCGCTATGCCGAACTGTCGGCGGCCGAGCAGGTGGTGCTGACCGTCTCCGTCAACGGCTATGGCAAGCGGACCTCGTCCTACGAGTACCGCACCACCGGCCGCGGCGGCAAAGGCATCGTCGCGATGAGCGTCAACAACCGGAACGGCAACCTGGTGGCGTCGTTCCCGGTCGAGGACGCCGACCAGATCATGCTGGTCACCGACAAGGGCCAACTGATCCGCTGCCCGGTGGCCGACATCCGCGTCGCCGGCCGCTCGACCCAGGGCGTGATCGTGTTCGACACCGCCGAGGACGAGCACGTGGTCTCGGTCGAGCACATTCCGGAAGAGGAAAACGGCGAGAACGGCAACGGCGGCTAGCGCCGCCGTTTCGGAGAACCCCCAGCCCGAATGCAGCCAACGGGCGCGCAACAGGCGCGCCCGTTGACAGGCTCCGCGAAATCCGGCGGGCCTGCCGTACGCCCTTAGCCCAAGGGCAACGCCCTATGCTTTGATGGGGTCCGGCGGATCTACCGATTTCGGGAGGCCGTTGTGACCGATCATCGCGTTGAGCGGCGGCTTGCAGCTATCCTGGCGGCTGACGTGGCCGGATATAGTCGGTTGACCGGCCTGGACGAGGAAGGGACACACGTCCGGCTGAGGGAGTGTCTGCGTGGACTCGCTGATCCCAAGATCAGCGAACACCGTGGCAAGGTCGTCAAGCACACGGGCGACGGCATGCTCGCCGAGTTCGGCAGTGTCGTGGATGCGGTGCGTTGCGCCATTGAGGTCCAGCGCGGAATGGCCGAGCGAAATGCCACGGTGCCGCAACTCAAGCGGATCGAATTCCGCATTGGCATCCACGTCGGCGACATCATCGTCGATGAAAACGATATCTTTGGAGACGGCGTCAATATCGCCGCCCGCCTTGAAGGGATCGCGGAGCCCGGCGGGATCTGCATCTCGGACGATGCGCAACGTCAAATCCGCGGCAAGGTCGATGCCGTGTTCGCGGACATGGGCTCGCAGAACCTGAAGAACATTGCTGAGCCGATGCGCGCGTGGCGATTGAGGATAAACGCGGGCCATCCCGCGAGCGCCCCGATCGAGCCGCCGGTCGACAGCGCGCAAGCTCTGGCGCTCCCTGACAAGCCGTCGATCGCCGTGCTGCCCTTCGAGAATATGAGCGGCGACCCCGAACAGGAATACTTCGCGGACGGAATGGTCGAGGAGATCATCACGGCGCTGTCGCGCTTCAAATGGCTGTTCGTGATCGCCCGAAATTCGAGTTTTACCTTCAAGGGCCGGGCCGTCGATATCAAGGAGGTCGGCCGCAGGCTCGGCGTCCGCTATGTCCTTGAGGGGTCTGTGCGCAAGGCCGCGGGGAAGGTTCGCATCACCGGGCAGTTGATCGATGCGGTGACCGGAACGCACATCTGGGCAGACAGGTTCGAGCGCGACCTGACGGACATATTCGCTCTCCAGGACGAAGTGACCGTCGCCGTCGTTTCGGCCATTCAACCAAAATTGCTGCAGATCGAAATCGGCCTGTCGGCACGGCGACCAGAGAACCTCACCGCCTATGATTTCTATCTCCGCGCCATGCAGCAGCATTACCTGATGACCGCCGACGGGTTGGCCGAGGCGATCAGGCTGGCGCATCGTGCTTTGGAGCTTGACCCCCGGTTCGGCTTTGTCGCCGCTCTGGCAGGTCTCGCGCACATGCAGAACATCCTTTGGGGGCATGCCGTCGATCCTCAATTTGACCGCAAGGAAGCGGTTCGGCTGCTTCGCCTGGCATTGAGCATCGACGATGGTGACGCGGAAACTTTAGCCTGGGTTTCCCTCACCTCGGCGTACATGGTCGGCGATTGTGAGAGTGAGATCGAATTGGCCGACCGGGCGGTCGCTCTCAATCCGAATTCATATCGCGCATGGACCGCCAGAGGCAGTGTCTATCGAGTTGCCGGGCTTCCGGAGGAAGCGGTCCGGAGTTTTGAACGCGCCATCCGCCTGAGCCCGTTAGACCCGCGGCTACCCATCACGTTTGTTGGGATGGGGATGGCCTTCATCGAGCTTCGCCGCTTTGACGAGGCCATTGCCGCAGCGAATAAATGCCGGCGCCAGAATGCCTCCTATTCGCTGGCCTACCGTTGTCTCGCGTCCGCGTTCGCTCATCTCGGACGCGACGCGGAGGCGCGCGAGGCGGCGGCGCTCCTGCTTCAGCTCGATCCCGCCTTTACAATATCCGCGATGATCGCCAGGGGCGGGTACCCAAACGCGCAGCTGTTGATCGAGGGACTTCGGAAGGCGGGATTGCCCGAATGAATTGTGCCCGCGGGCGCCGACGAGGCCGCCATCGGGAGCACGGCAGGCTCTGTGTTTGTGGGGGCGCGGCCTAGGACCGATCGACATTCAGGATTCCCAAGCGGTTTGATCGCTGATTCATAGAGTTCCGTGATTCGAGACACGGAGCAGATGGTGGCGGCGAAACGATATGAGCTGACGGAGGCGCAATGGGCGAGGATTGCGCCACTGCTGCCGGGGAAAGCTGGCGACCCGGGACGTACGGCTGCGGACAATCGACTGTTCGTCAACGGATGTTTGTGGGTTTTGCGATCGGGCGCACACTGGAGCGACCTGCCGGAACGGTACGGCAAGTGGAAAACGGTGCATCAGCGCTTCAGCCGCTGGT
>NZ_JAGKJL010000081.1:0-34058 GCF_020329495.1 Bradyrhizobium australafricanum
CCGCTTCAGCCGCTCGGGCGACTTGAACGGCTTCACCCCGCCCGCCGCAATATAATCCTTCACCGTGTGATGGCTGCAGCCCAGCTGGCGCGCAATGCGCTTCAGCCCCCATCCGCACGCCCTCAGGCGCAACATCTCCGCCACGTCATCCGGCGTCTTCATCACCTGCCCCCGTGGATCACTCCACGACGAGCCTCTAGTGATTCGTTCCTGCTTCATTCGCTCTCTCCTCGGCTAATCCAAGGAGGGGGCAATTCCTCATGGCGCCGAGGGGGCAGTTTTCCATGGCGCGCGACAGCTGTTTACGGGTCCGCTTTGCATAGATCCGCAATTGCCGTGCAGACCTGTGGCGGCCGGCCGCGGCGACAATGTCCTTCACGACGCTGCGCAGGTAGCGGAGGTCCTTGCGCTCAGTTATCCACGGTGGCGGAGTACGCGACTTGCGGTGCGCGCGATCGCGCCTGAAGACCAGACCCGAAACCGTGACCTGCTTGATGGCATCGAGCTCGGCCACCAGTTCGGGGAAAAGTGATTCGCCCCGATCATCGAAAAGCGGTCACCAGGCTTCCTCGCCGTTCTTCGGATGCACGATCTTCACGCTATTGGGCCGCTCCTTGGGGCGGTAGTACGAAATCTCAAAAGCTCCGACGACATGCTCCTCGCGCTGCAACCACTCCGTCAGCCCGTGAGACCGCCAGCTGTCGAAGGCCGGCAGAAGAACGTACTCGGCGCGCTCAACGGCCGCATTGTAGTTCTCACCGAGTGCCTTCGCCTTGACGTGACACCCTTGCGCACGCGCCCAGGTTGGAGGCTCGAAGAAGTAGGCCCATCGGCCGTTGCGCAACGGCTTTCGCCTGCAATACCGAACAATCTCAGAGCGGTCTTGGGAGGCTTCATACTAGCGCCCGAAGAAAGCCTGCGCGAGCGCGACGACTTACAGGCCGACGTTCCGCTGGCCGAGGCGGTGCCCCGCCTGCAGGCGAGGGCCCGGCCGGGCACCCTTGCGGCCGAAGCATGCGACGGTCGGGGCTTCGGTGGGTGTTGCCCCAAGTAAGCGTTTCGAGCATCTGCACGATGAGCACCATGCCCAACCTCTCATGACCCAATTCCCTGGCATTCTCCCGCGAGCAAAATCAATCGCATCTGACGGAGCGAATTTTTTTGCGCGAAATGCGCAATAATTCTTGAATACTGCGCGATATGAGCATATACGGCCGGCGTTTGCTCGTTTTTATAGCAAAACGCGCAAAATGATCGGAAGTGCGCGGTGTGCGGGAGGACAACAGAAATGCAGGTTCCAATTAAGCGGGCGATCGAGAGCGTGCCGGGCGGGATGATGGTGGTCCCTCTGTTGGTCGGGGCGCTTATTGCGACCTTCTTTCCCGATACCCCGAAGTTTTTTGGCTCCTTCACCGGCGCACTGTTCTCTGGCGCGCTGACAATTCTCGCCGTGTTCTACGTTTGCATGGGCGCGAGCATCGACTTCCGCGCGACCCCCTACATTGTGAAGAAGGGCGGCACCCTGCTGATCGTGAAGGTTGGCGTGGCCGTTGTCCTCGGCCTGATCTTCGGCCGCATTTTGGGAGAGACGCCGGTCGCAGCTGGCATGTTCGCGGGTGTCTCGACGCTCGCGATCGTCGCCGCCATGAACGACACCAATGGCGGTCTCTATATGGCGTTGATGGGCCAATATGGACGTCCGCGTGACGTCGGCGCCTATACCGTCATGTCGCTGGAGAGCGGTCCTTTCCTCACCATGATCACTTTGGGCGTCGCCGGCCTCTCGGCATTTCCATGGCAGACCCTCGTGGGCGCTATCCTGCCTCTGGTGGTGGGTATGATCATCGGCAATCTCGACAGAGAGATGCGCGACTTCCTGAGCCGCGCGGTGCCTGTGATGATCCCGTTCTTCGCCTTCGCGCTCGGCGCCGGCCTCGATCTGTCGAAGGTTTGGCAGGCCGGCCTGCTCGGCCTCGGCATGGGAGTGGCCGTGGTGGTTGTGACCGGCATCCCGCTGTTCCTCGCCGATCGCATCACTGGCGGGAATGGTGTCGCGGGTGTTGCGGCGGCCTCGACGGCCGGTAATGCGGCGGCCGTCCCGGCGATTGTCGCCGCGGCGAATCCAGCCTATGCGGACGCGGCGCGGCCTGCGACTATCCTCGTCGCGGCCTGCGTCGTGGTTACCGCAATCCTCGTGCCGATCGTCACCGCCTGGACAGCCCGCGTTGTTGGTCGCGACGTCGAGGAGCCTGCAGAAGAGAACAACGTGGCTTCTGCCGGCAAGATGACCCCCGCGGCGCGCTCGGTTGTCACTGAGGCAAGTCACTGAGGCAAAGTCACTGAAGCAGGTCGCTGAAGATGGCCCCTAAAGCGTTTTCGAGCGAAGTGGATACCGGTTCGCGTCAAGAAAACGCGTCAAGCCAAAGCTGGCTGATCGTCGCTGACGATCTCACCGGCGCCGCGGACTGTGCGATCGCCTTCGGCAGAAGGGGGCGTGCGGCTGCGGTGACGTGGGGTGAGGTGACCGACGCGTCGGGCTACCAGCTGCCCGTCCTGGCCTACGATGCCGCGAGTCGAGGCCTTTCGGCCGGGGCCGCTGCAGCCCGCCATGCCGATGTGCTGGCGCGCCTTTGCGAAGGCGGACGTATTCTTTTCAAGAAGATTGACTCGACGCTGCGGGGGCAACCTGCAGCGGAGACTGCCGCCGCGCTTGCGCATCTCAAGTCACGGTCGGGTCCGGCCTTTGGCGTGTTCGCGCCGGCCTTTCCGGCCACCGGCCGGACCACCATCGACGGGCGTATCCTGGTCAGAGGCCGCCCCCTCGAGGAGGCCGAGGTCTGGCACCGCGACCACACCTACCCGAATGCCGATCTTGTCGACGTTCTCGCGACCGCGGGCGTTCGCGGTGAGAAGGTCAAGCTCGCTGCCGTGCGCGGTGGCGATCTCAAAGCCACGTTCGCGAGGCTCGCCTGGGAGGGCGACGTGGTCGCGGCCTGCGACGCCGAGACTGAACACGATCTGCGTTTGATCGCGGAGGCGAGCCTGCATGCATCGCCCGCAACCTTCTTCATCGGCAGCGCCGGCCTCGCGCACGCGCTGGCCGGCCTCGAAGTCAGCCATGCCGTCGAGCCGCTGCGCATTCCGACGAGCGCATCCGGCACCCTGATCGTGGTGGGCTCGCTCGCCGGCGCATCTCGCGCCGCCGCGCGCGAGCTGGAGGCGACCGGCACCGTGGCCCATTTCCCGGTCGCGCCGGAGACGCTGCTCAACGATGGTGCCGGCCGGGCGGCGCTCGCCGCGGACGTGATGAAACGACTTGCCGGCGGCGGCGATACACTGGTTGAGATCATGATGGATGATCACCCCGACATGTCGCTCGGCCCGCAGCTCGCCAAGGGGCTCGCCGACGCTCTTGAGGCCGTCGCACCCGCGATCGGCGCCTTCGCTGCGACCGGCGGCGAAACCGCCGCGGCGATGCTGTCGCGCTTCGGTGTCAACGGTATCCGTCTTGCCGACGAAATCGAGCCGGGCGTGTCGCTCGGCCTTACTCTTGGCCGATTGTCTGTTCCGATCGCCACCAAAGCGGGCGCGTTCGGTGACGAGAACAGCCTCATCCGCATCAGCGAGCGGCTTCGCGCCGTCCGAACCAGAGGAAGTTTCATATGACTCGTCCGACCATTGCGATCACCATGGGAGATCCGGCCGGTATCGGGCCCGAGGTGATCATGAAGGCGCTGGCGCAGCCGCAGGTGCAGGCGATCTGCAATGCGCTGGTGATCGGCGACTCCAACCGTCTGCGCAAGGCCGGTCAGATCGTCGGCGTGCCGCTTGAGGTCGATGCGTTGAGCGACGCGAAGCAGGCGAATTTTGCGTCGAAGGCCGTGCAGTGCGTTGACCTGAAGCTGGTGCCGGACGATCTGGCGTTCGGCAAGGTGTCGGCGACGGCAGGTGAGGCGGCATATCGCTACATCGAGAAAGCCGTGCAGGTGGTGCAGGCAGGGCTCGCGCAGGGCATCTGCACCGCGCCGCTTTCCAAGGAAGCGCTGCATGCGGCCGGCCACAAATATCCCGGCCATACCGAGCTCCTGGCGCATCTGACCGGCACGCCGGAAGTATCGATGATGCTGGTGTCGCCGAAACTCCGCGTCATTCACGTGACCACGCATATCGGCCTGCTCGATGCGATCGAGAAGATCGAGCCCGGCCTCGTCGAGCGTGTCATCGCACGCGGGCATGACGTGCTGGTGCGCGCCGGCGTCGCCAATCCGAAGATCGGCGTCTGCGCCATCAATCCGCATGCCGGCGAGAACGGGTTGTTCGGTCGCGGCGAGGAAGCCGCGAAGATCGCGCCGGCCGTGGAAGCCTGTCAGCGCAAGGGCTGGGACGTGCACGGCCCCCTGCCTGCCGACACGCTGTTCTTCCTGGCCGGCCGCGGCGACTACGACATGGTGGTCGCGATGTATCACGATCAGGGCCATGGACCCATCAAGGTGCTGGGGCTGGAAGCCGGTGTGAACATCACTGTTGGTCTGCCGGTGATCCGCACCTCGGTCGATCACGGGACCGCCTTCGACATCGCGGGCAAGGGCATCGCCGACGAGCGCAGCCTGATCGAAGCGCTGCGGCAGGCGGTCGATCTCGCGCCCAAGAAGGCGGCTTGAGGGGCTGCGCGGGCTCCTCAGGATGAGGAGCGAGATGCGCGTTAAGCGCTGACATTGCGCGGCCGATGCATCGTGGTATTCATCGGCCGTGCCGCGAAGCCGATACGGTCGAGCTCGGCTGACGGCAATGAATCCGGGGGCTGAGGTTCGATGTCGATGCGCAGCAAGGAGCGTCACGCTCGTCTGTTGGAAGCACTGAACGCGGGAGAGATCGATGTCGACGATCTCGCGCGGCGCTTCGACGTCTCCGCTTCCACCGTGCGGCGCGACTTGCAGCATCTTTCCAAGAACAATGCCGTGCGCCGCACCTATGGCGGCGCCATTCTCACCGCCCACGCGAACGAGACGACGCTCGAGCAGCGCCTCGCGGTTCAGGGCAAACAGAAGCAGGCGATCGCGCGCGCGGCGATCGATCTGATCGAGGATGGCGACACACTGATTCTCGATGCCGGCTCGACGGTCGCAGCCTTCGGCCGACTGCTGCAGCATCGGCGGCTGCGCATCATCACCAACAATCTTGCGCTGCTGCCCTTCTTCGCCAAGGCTCCGAGCATAAAGCTTGTGGTGTTGGGCGGCGCGCTGCGCACCACCAGCATGAGCACCATGGGGCCGCTCGCCAATGAGGCGCTGCGGCGCATGACCGCGGACCGCGCCGTCATGAGCGCCGACGGCGTGGTGAATGGCCGCGGCCTGTGCGAAGCGGATCTCGAACAGGTCGCACTGAAGTCGCTGATGATGCAGCAGTCGAAGGAAGTCATCGTTCTCGCCGACGCCAGCAAGCTCGGCCGCGCCGAACAGATGGCCTGGGCGCCGCTGCCGCCGCGCTGGACTCTGGTGACTGATGTCGGCGCATCTGAGGAGCAGTGCAAGCGTCTCGCCGACGCGGGAGCGCGCGTGATCGTTGCCGGCGTTCGCTGAGCCGGCATCGCAATTTTTCGCGTGATCGGAGAAAAATATCGACCGAGGCGGGGTTGCGGCAAGGAATCGCTGAACCGGGGCGCAATGCCGTCAAATTGAATCGCCATATGCTAGGTGGCGATCACCAGACGAGGTTCGCCATGGAGTGCAAGTCTTGTAGTGGTTCTTGGAACGGCACTTGGATCGGCTCTTGGATCAGCCGGCTTGGCGCGCCGCTCGTCGCTTTTGTTTTGACCGTCGCGCCGTTGGCTTCGCCGGTGCACGCCGTTGAGGACGCTCGCAAGGTGAGCGTGGTGTCGTTCGGCCTCTTCGGCGATCAGGGCGTGTTTAGAAGCGAGGCGACCGGCGCAGCACAGGTCGTAGCGGGTCGTTTCGGGAGCGGCCCAGTCAACGTGCAATTCAATTCGAAGAAAGGCGGAGGTGCAACGATTGAAGGCCTGGCTAAGTCCATGCAGGCGGCGGCCAATGGGATGGACGCCGAGAATGATGTTCTGTTCTTGATTCTCACCTCGCACGGCTCCCCCGACGGGCTTGCAATCAAAGCCGGGCGGCTTACGCAAACGCTCACGCCGCCCCATCTCGCCGCCATGCTGGCGCGGACCGGCATGCGATACAAGGTGGTGGTCATCTCTGCCTGTTATTCCGGGGTCTTTATCCCTCGTCTCGCGAACCCCGATACGTTGGTCATCACCGCGGCCGATGCCGACCATTCATCGTTCGGCTGTCGGGACAAAGCCAAGTGGACCTACTTCGGCAACGCCTTTTTCAATGTCGCACTCCGGCAAGCCAGAAGCCTGAAGAACGCCTTTGTTGTTGCACGCTCGCTCGTCCAGCAGCGAGAACTGCGCGCTCGCTTCGAACCGTCGAATCCCCTGATGGCAGGCGGCGCAAACGTGCAGCCGTTGCTCCTTGCGCGTCCTTGAGGACCGGCCGCGTTTGCGGCCGGCGCCTGTGGGTGCCGTCAACCTCGTCCATGTTGATCTGGTCACCGCATCGCGCCGCATGTCTGCTACTGGCCCTTAGCGGACTTGATTGGCGTTATGGCTGACTTCCGCTTTGCCGGAGATAGCTGACTTCACCGCCAAAGGGAGAGACTGCTTCTGTCGGTGCCTCTCCGTCGGCCGAAGGCGAGGATCGTGGATGGCACTGTCGCGTCCACTCATCAGCAGGTGAGCTTGCCTGACGCCGTTGCGAACTTTCGTGTAACGAAAACAGCACGTATCTGGTGCGGTTTCTGGTGCGGTCGTCGCGCTGCGGGCAACGAGAACGAAGTAAGCTATTGATCTCATTGGTGGGCCCGGCAGGACTCGAACCTGCAACCAGACCGTTATGAGCGGTGGGACAATCGTCGCCGCTGTTAAGTTTTCTGCCTTTTCGTCGAATTCGACCACGTTCGCCACCCTTCGTGCGGGTTGTTATTGGCGCGAAACTAGTGCGGATTGTCTGTAGTCGAATCTTGGACCAGGACGTTGCGTTCTGTAGGTGATAACGTGAGAACGCACTCAAGCCCAGCGATCGACGGCAAGCGACCTCCATACGGCAGCGTGCCGGCAGATCGCCGCGGCCGGCCAAGGTCAGCCTCATAATGCAGGCTATGGGAAGTAATCAAAAGCGGTTCATGGCAAGCCAGGCGAAACATAACGTGAGTTTCTGGGAGCGTCTAAAGACAGAGGCATCTGCTGAGTGGCGCGCCTACACCGAGCATCCCTTCACGAACGGACTGGCAGACGGCTCGCTCGCCGAACCGGCATTTCGTTATTATCTTGCTCAGGATTACTTGTTCCTCATCGAGTTCGCGCGCGTCTACGCGCTCTCGGTCTACAAATCGCCCAAGCTTGCCGACATGCGTGAAGCAGCGGCCGGTCTTTCGGCCATCCTTGATGTCGAGATGAACCTTCATGTGACACTCTGTGCCGGTTGGGGTCTGTCCCCAAGCGACCTTGAACAGACCCCTCCGGCGGCCGAGATGCTAGCCTATACTCGCTACGTGCTGGATGCTGGAATGCGCGGCGATCTGCTGGCGCTCAAGGTGGCGCTGGCCCCATGCGTGATCGGGTACGCGGAGATCGCGAAGCGGCTGGCTGCACAACCCGATGCGAACGCTGCGACGAACCCCTATCGCGTGTGGATTGCCGAGTACGCTGGCGCGCCATACCAAGAGGTCGCGGCGAAAGCGGGAGCACACTTGGAACGTCTCGCTGATCTCTACGCCACCCCGGCCCGCGAGGCAGAGCTGATTGCGATCTTCAAGGAAGCTACTCGTCTCGAGGCAGACTTCTGGGAGATGGGCTGGCGCGCGGGCCAGCGTGTCGAATAGCGCTTCGGAAATTGTCAGGCTTATAACCTGAAGGTCATCGGTTCAAATTTGTTGACAAAGCTATCCGCAGATTTGGTCTCAACTGGGCTCTCTTTGATGATTTTGGACACTTGGCCACGCTGAAGAGCACGGGTGGTCCCGAAATGCACTTTGCAGTGCGGCTCGGCTTTGCAACGCTTTGAAATCGTAGCAAATGCGAACGCTCCGACCTGTCTCCGATGACGTTCGCGTCATCGGATCCGGCGCCAAATCGGCCACGGGGAGCTGAATCAAAATCAATCGCGGATGGCAGGCCTCAAGTGCCGACCATCATCTTTCGTGGCATCGCCACACCACGGTGCATCTCAACAACGGTGACCGGAGCATCCATCGGTCCGCCAAAAGCGGGTGTCCGACAACGAAGGTACTTAGCGGACGCGTACCGCACGGCCGATACCCCCACCTGTGAACTTCCTGACGACGCGCCAATGTTGGCTATGAACCTTCAGCTGCTGCTAGTCGATCAACGGTGATGCCCACATCAGGTGCCTGTAGCTCACGTCTTGGTTGCCTCGCTATTTGGCCGCTTGCCCTTCATCCCAACGTTGGCATCACGTACTCCGCGCCACTGCGAATACCGGTCGGCCAGCGCGTCGTAATTGTCTTCAACCTGGTATAGAACCGCACGCCTTCTGGTCCGTGCATGTGGTGATCGCCGAACAGGGAGGCTTTCCAGCCACCAAATGAATGGAAAGCCATCGGAACAGGAATCGGCACATTGATGCCGACCATCCCGACCTGGATCTGGTTGGCAAACTCGCGTGCCGCGTCGCCGTCGCGCGTAAAGATCGCGGTGCCATTGCCGAACTGGTGCGCGTTGATCAGGGCGGCGGCCTCGTCATAAGACGAGGCGCGTACGACCGTTAGGACTGGTCCGAATATCTCTTCGCGGTAGATCGTCATATCGGATGTGACGCGATCGAACAGCGTGCCGCCGGTGAAGTAGCCTTTCTCGTAACCCTGGCGGCGAAACTCACGACCATCCACCAGCAGCGTCGCACCTTCGGCGACGCCGGCATCGATGTAGCCAAGCACCTTGTCGCGATGTTGCCGGCTGACAAGCGGACCCATCTCGCTCTCCGGGTCCATGCCTGGACCGATGTTCAATGCATGAATCCGGGGTACGAGCTTTTCGATCAAGGTCTTCGCCGTCGTCTCGCCGACAGGGACCGCAACCGAGATCGCCATGCAGCGTTCGCCGGCCGAGCCATAGGCCGCACCCATGAGCGCATCGACAGCCTGGTCCATGTCGGCATCCGGCATGATGATCATATGGTTCTTGGCACCGCCCAGGGCCTGGCAGCGCTTTCCGTGCAGAGTTGCAGTTTCGTGGATCGATCGTGCGACAGGTGTCGAGCCAACGAAGCTCACCGCTGCGACATCAGGATGCGTCAACAGCGCGTCGACCGCTTGTTTGTCGCCGTGCACGACGTTGAACACGCCGTCCGGCAGCCCGGCCTCTTTCAACCATTGCGCCAGGAGGATGGACGCGGAGGGAACCTTCTCGGAGGGTTTCAGGATGAATGTGTTGCCGCAGGCAAGTGCCACCGGAAACATCCACATCGGAACCATGGCCGGGAAATTGAACGGCGTGATGCCCGCGACGACCCCGAGCGGCTGGCGCAACGAATGACTGTCGACGCGCGTGCCGACGTTCTCGGTGATCTCGCCCTTCAAAAGCTGTGGCGCGCCGATGGCAAACTCCACGACTTCCATTCCGCGCTGTACTTCCCCCTTTGCGTCGGAAAAAACCTTGCCATGCTCTGACGTGATCACGGCCGCGAGCTCATCGAGCCGTTCCTCGAGGATACGGAGGAAACGATTGAGGATGCGCGCGCGCCGCAGCGGCGGAGACTTGGCCCAGTCGGGAAAGGCGGTCCGTGCGGCCGCGACCACTGACGAGACCTCGTCGGCGCCGGCAAGCGGCACGGTCCCGGATTGCTCGCCTGTCGCAGGATTGTAGATCGGCGCGGCACGGCCGTGCAAAGACGTGACCGGGGCGCCATTGATGAAATGCGGAACGGGATGGGTCATTTGCGGAGTCTCCTCGATGAAACGAATGGCGGCTAGGCGATGCGGGACCGATGCGCGTCGTCGAGCACCATGCTGGCGCCCTTGCGCGCGATCATTGCGGTTGGGGTGTTGGTATTTCCCGATGTGATGGTGGGCATGATCGAGGCGTCGATGACCCGGAGCCCGTCGATGCCTCGCATGCGAAGGCGCGCGTCAAGCGGCGACAGCGGATCCGCCTCGGGCCCCATCCTGATGGTGCCGACCGGATGAAAGATGGTCGTGCCAATGTCGCCGGCAGCGTGTGCGAGTGACACGTCATCGTCGGCGACGTACGGGCCGGGCAGAAATTCCTCGGGTGCGTAACGAGCGAGCGCCGGCTGGCGCATCAGCGTGCGGGTGACCCGAATGGCATCTGCCGCGACGAGCCGGTCCTCGGGCGTAGCAAGATAGTTCGGCGCGATGCGCGGCGGGGCTTTGGGGCTGCTGGACTCGATCCGGACCGTGCCCCGTGATGTCGGCCGAAGATTGCAGGCGGCGACCGTGATCGCAGGAAAGCGGTGCAGCGGTTCGCCGAACTTGTCGAGCGAGAGAGGTTGGATATGAAACTGGATATTGGCTCTCTCATGCGTGGGGCTCGATCGGGTGAAGATGCCGAGCTGTGAGGGCGCCATGGTGAGTGGGCCGCGTCGGCGGAAGACGTAGTCGAGCCCCATGAGGGCGCGGCGGCCAAGCGAATGGTACGTTTCGTTCAATGTCCTGATGCCGCTGACCTTGTAGATCGCGCGCTGCTGAAGATGATCCTGCAGGTTGTGTCCGATGCCCGGACCATCAAGCGCAATCTCGATACCCAACGGGCGGAGCCAGTCGGCGGGTCCTACGCCGGAGCGATGCAGGATCTGCACGGAGCCGAGCGCGCCGGCACACAGGATGACTTCCCGCTTGGCAGCGACATCGACGGATTGACCGTCTCGGACCAGACGCAGGCCGGTCACGCGACGGTTTTCGATACGGAGCCTGTCCACGCAGACATTGGTCTCGAGGCGGAGGTTTGGTCGGCTCAAGGCCGGCTTCAAAAAGCCTCGCGCAGAGGACCATCGTCGTCCGCGCTTCTGGTTGACGTGGAAGTAGCCGGCGCCCTCGTTGTCACCGGTGTTGAAATCCAGGCTGCGCGAAATGCCCATGTCCTCGGCGGCCGCCGCCGCGGCGTCGAGAACCGGCCACGACACGCGCGGCGGCTCGATCCGCCAGCCGCCTCCCGTGCCGTGGAGGTCGCTCGCGCCCATGAAGTGATCTTCGAGATTGCGAAATTCCGGCAGCACATCATCCCAGCCCCAGCCCTCCAAGCCGAGCTGACGCCATCCGTCGTAGTCCGCTGCCTGGCCGCGCATCGAGATCATCGCATTGATCGCGGACGAGCCGCCGATCACCTTGCCGCGGGGATAGGCCAGCGCGCGTCCATTCAATCCCGGCTCCGGGTCGGTCTTGAACATCCAGTCGGCGCGTGGATTTCCGATGGCAAACAGATAGCCGACCGGAATGTGAAACCAGATCCAGTTGTCCCTCCCGCCTGCTTCGAGCAGAAGGACGCGGTTGCGCGGGTCTTCGGACAGCCGGTTTGCGACGATGCAGCCTGCGGTGCCTGCACCGACAACCACATAGTCAAAATCCCCGTCGATCCGCATCAGGCCTCTCTTCTCTCTCCGCGCACTGTTGCCGCTGGATGGCATGGCGGATTTGTGCTCTCAATGCCCGAAACTGCGACTTCTACTTGCAAAAATGCGAGAGACCCGAATGGATTGGGATGATCTGCGAGTCTTCCTACAGGTGACGCGGAGCGGCCGGATGTCCGAGGCCGCGAAACTGCTCGGCATCGACGACTCGACTGTCGGGCGCCGTGTCCTCCGCCTCGAACGGTCGGTCGGGATGCCGTTGGTCGAAAGGGCGGGGCGGCGGACGGCGGTGACCGAGCATGGCCGCCGGCTCGCGGACATCACGGAGGAACTGGAGTCGATCATCCTGCGCGACATCGCGGGGTTAGCCGACGCGCAATCAGTGGTGAATGGGCGCGTTCGGATTGGTGCGCCCGAAGGGCTGGGGGCCGGATATCTCGGCAGCAAGATCTTCCTGTTGTCCGCCGCGCATCCCGAGCTCGAAATCGAACTGGTCGCCTTGCCGCGGACCTATTCGTTGGCGGCACGCGAGGTCGACATCGCCATCACGCTTGACCGGCCGGTGGCGGGGCAGGTCGCGGCTCAAAAGCTGACCGACTACACGCTCGACCTCTATGGTTCGGATATCTACTTCCAGCGGATGGGCCGTCCGAGGTCACTGCAGGATCTCAGGAAGCACGTCTTCGTCGGATACATCGCCGAGCTCCTTTTTACCCAGCAGCTCAACTTTCTTGACCTGGGTGACGGTGTGGAAGTCGTGCCGACGATCCGCACCAGCAGTGTGATCGCACAGGTCGACGCGGTGGTCAGCGGCGCGGCTATCGGCGTCCTGCCGCGTTATCTCGCTCGCGAGCGACCGGGGTTGAAGCTTCTGCTCGGGGACAAATTCCAGGCAACGCGCAGCTACTGGATGTCTGTCCACGATGATACCCGTCGACTTCGCCGCGTCCGCGTGGTGCTCGAGGCGGTCGCTGCCGCGGTTCGGTCCGACCGCAGGTCCTTCCTGCGATGAATTGGACGCCCGTCGTATTTCGTGCGGCGGCTCGCATTCGTCATGGCCGAAGTTTTTACGGTTGCTGCATTGCAACGAGTCCCGGCCTCTGACATACTTTGGATGCGGCTCGCATGGTCGAGATCGCCCTGAACGCGAACAGTGTGGTTCTCGACCTCTGCTAAGGGGGACGGGGACCATTTTTTTTGGGTGAACGCTGATGGATATGGAGACTTGGCGCGTCGGTGTCTTGTTTTCTGAGACCGGAGTGACCGGTGCGATCGAGCGCACGCAGCGGGCGGCTACGCTTCTTGCGATCGATGAAATCAATGCCGCCGGCGGAGTCTGCGGACGGCGCATCGAGCCGGTGGCTTACGATCCCGCGTCGACACCGTCCCGCTACCGCGAACTGACGGTGAAGTTGCTCGACGAGGATCGGGTGCGCGTCATCTTCGGCGGGCACATGTCGAGTACCCGAAAGGCGATGCTGCCGATCGTCGAAGCGCGGAGCGCGTTGATGTTCTATCCGACGCTCTACGAGGGCTTCGAGTATTCGCGCCACTGCATCTATACCGGCGCAGCTCCCAATCAGAATTCGGTTCAACTGGTGGATTATCTCACCAGGAACTACGGCAGTCGCGTATTTCTGGTGGGGTCGAATTACGTCTACCCTTACGAATCGAACCGGATCATCGCGGACCTGTTTGCGGGTGCCGGAGGTCATTCGGTCGAAGAAATGTATGTGCCGCTCAATCTGACCGCCGGCCACATCGCAAAGATCCTCGACAGGGTGCGCGCCACCAGACCCGACGTGATCTACTCCACCATCGTCGGCGCCGGCATCGTGCCGTTCTACACGGCCTTCAAGGAGGCCGGATTTGACGGCCGGCAGCTTCCGATCGCGAGTCAATCGACCAGCGAGGCCGACGTCGTTCTCATGCGGGCCGATGTTGCCGAAGGCCACGTCACGGCGGCGCCATTCTTTCAGTCCGTCGATACGCAGGCGGCCCGCGCGTTCGTTGCGGCCTATCACAAGCGGGTGGGGAACGATTGGCCGGTGACGGCGCCGGCGGAAGCGGCTTACTTCTCGGTTCACCTCTTCGCGGCGGCATTGGAGCGCAGTCGTAGCGATCATCTCGAAGAACTGCTGCGGTCGCTCTGGGAAGTGGAGTATGACGCGCCGCAAGGACCGGTCCGGATCGACGGTAACACCAACCACACGCATCTGTGGCCGCGCGTGGCACGCGTCGATGCCACCGGAAATTATCGCGTCGTTCACGACGCCGGCGTGAGGGTGGCACCCGACCCGTTCATGCTGGAAGTCCGCTTCCAGCACGAATCGGGGAGTGCATGGGCACTGTCCTACTGAGCGAGGCCGAACTCCATGTCTGTCGCTCTTCTCAAGGACCTTCGCGATCTCGATGTCGCCGTGATTCATCCATTCGATGCCGATGGCGAACGGCTTGTCGAGCATCTGCGCCGCATCGGGTGCATGGCGAACCTGTTGTGGCCGGTGCCGCCGTCGGTGCCGCAGGGATGCGATATCGTCTTTCTCTCGATGGAAGACGAGGCGCGCGAGGAAATCGGGCAATTGCTGAGGTCGATGCCGAATCCGCCGCCGACCATCCTCGCCATTGTGAGCTACGAGAATCCATCGATGCTGCAAATGGTGCTCGAGAGCGGGGCGTTGTCCGTGATCGAGCGACCGATCAAGCCGTTTGGCTTGCTCACCAATCTCGCCATTGCCCGCAATCTCTGGCTGCAGCGGCAACGCCTTTTGAAGGAGGCGCGCAAGTACAAGAGGAAGGTTCTCGGCGATCAGAAGATCGCGCGCGCCAAGGCGATTCTGATGGCGGCAAACAATTTGAACGAGCAGGATGCCTACGCGAAGTTGCGTCAGGAGGCGATGGCGCAGCGTCTTCCGATCGACGAGATCGCGAACGCGGTCATTAATTCCGAAACGCTCTTGCGTTAGATAAAAAACGATGCTTGTATCCGGCAACATCTGAAACAGATGTTCCTGGCGCATCCCCTCAATCCTTGAGGCCATGTTCTAGGTGTGTAGCGCGCAAGCCGCGTTACACTGCGGCGATGAAGCCCGCCCAGTCCTCTGACCGAGGATGGTGCGGGTTTTTTGTTTGCCTGCTGACAAGGCCGTCAGCCCATTCACCTCGAGATGATCGTCACGTCGACATGTTTGTTCGACCGATGGCGCTCGCCTTGATCCCGGCGGGTGCGGGCGGAAGTTCGCCGGCGCGGGACGAAGGGAGACGGATGTTTTTCCGCTTTCATCGACTTTTGGAAACAGGGGAAGTTCTATGAACGTAAGTCGCCGTCATCTTCTGAAAGCAGCCGCACTCGGCTCGGCCAGTCTTGCCGCGCCGCAGATCGTGAGCCGTGCCTTTGCCGCCGAACCGATCAAGGTCGGCGCGCTCTATTCGCAAACAGGCAATCTGGCCGTGGCGGAGAAGCTTCTCGCCAACGGCGTCTCGATGGCCGTCGCCGAGATCAATGCCGCGGGCGGCGTGTTTGGTCGTCCCGTCGAGGTGGTCGTCGAGGACGGCGCGTCCGATCCGAAGACGTTCTCCGAAAAGGCCTCCAAGCTGATCGTCAAGGACAAGATCATGACGGTCTTTGGCTGCCACACCTCGGCGAGCCGCAAGGCTGTGCTGCCGATCTTCGAGAAGCGCGGTGCAATGCTGTTCTACCAGACCCATTACGAAGGCTTCGAGTGCTCGCGCAACGTGATCTATTCCGGCGCCGTGCCGAACCATCAGCTCGCGAACTACATCCCGTGGATCGTGAAGACCCTGGGCAAGAAGAAGTTCTTCATCGTCGGTTCGAACTACATCTACCCGCGCGAGATGGCCAAGGTCTCCAAGAAGCTGATCGAGGCCGCAGGCGCCCAATGGGTGGCAGACGAATATCTCGAGCTCGGCCATTCCGAGTGGGCCGTCATGGTGAAGAAGATCAAGGAGTCGGGTGCGGACGTGGTGCTGTCCAACGTCGTCGGCGACTCCATCATCGCATTCTATCGGGAATTCAAGAACCAGGGCATCTCGCAGGCCGAGATTCCGATTTGCGCGACGGTGACGTCGGAGATCGAGATCGCGGCCATGGGCGCGGACTATGCCGCCGGCAGCTACACCTCGTTCCCGTATTTCATGTCGCTCGACATGCCCGGCAACAAGAGCTTCATCGAGCGCTTCCGCAAGTTCGTCAACGATCCGAAGCAGGTCACCTACCATTCGTTGGAAGCCGCCTATTTCCAGGTGTTCCTGTGGAAGCAGGCGGTGGAGAAGACCAAGGATCTCAGCGCAGAGGGGATCCGGACCGGAATCGCCGGCGAGAGCTACGAGGCGCCGGGCGGCAGGGTGACGATCGACGCCGACAATCTGCATTGCTGGCTGACCCCGCGCATTGGGCAGTGGCAGGCGGACGGCCAGAGCAAGGTGGTGGATGCCTATCCGCATCCGATCAAGCCGCTTCCGTACTTCGCCTATGGCGAAACCGAATCGAACCTCTTCTGCACCTCGAAGGGGCTCGATACGTCGAAGCTCAAGATCTGAGCTCATCACTCAGCCCGTGAGGCGATCGCCGCCTCACGGACCCTCGCAGCGACAGGGCTGGATTGCGGTACGCCTCATGATCGACGTTCTTTTCATCGGCCTCAGCCTGGGCTCGATTCTACTGCTGGTCGCGCTCGGTCTTGCGATCACCTACGGCGCCATGGGCGTCATCAACATGGCGCATGGCGAGATTGTGATGGCGGGGGCCTACGTGGCCGTGCTCTCCGGGATCTGGTTGAAGACCAGCTTCTATGTGGCGTTACCGCTCGCATTTCTGGCCGCTGCAGCCCTTGGCTGGATCATCGAACGTCTGGTGGTGAGCCGCCTCTACGGACGGCTTCTCGATACGCTGCTCGCGACGTGGGGAGTCTCCATGCTGATTCAGCAGGCGATCCGGCTCGAGTTCGGTTTGACGTTCCTGGGAATCCACATCGACGGACTGGGGACCGGTCTGCAGAACGTCGCAGTGCCTGCTGAACTTCAGGGGGCGGTCAACATCGCGGGCGTCGAACTCAACGCCTATCGCGGCTTCATCGTGCTTGTGACCGTGGTGCTCACGGCGCTGACCTGGTCCATCATGTATCGGACCTCGCTCGGGATGAAAGTCCGCGCGATCATCCGCAACCCGAAAATGGCGGCCGCGTGCGGCATCGACGTGAGGAAGGTCAATGCGCTGACCTTCGCTTACGGTTCGGGATTGGCCGGTGTCGCCGGTGTCATGATGTCCGGGTTCAAGGGGGTCTCGCCCGATCTCGGCTCCAGCATGGTCGTGGACGGCTTCATGGTCGTGGTCACTGGCGGGCTTGGAAGCCTCGTCGGCACGATCATGGCGTCCGGACTTCTGGGCGAGACCAATGCGCTCGTCGCCGTGGCGACCAACGACATCCTGGCGCGTGCCGTGGTGTTCGCGGCCGTAATTCTCGTCATCGTTCTGAAGCCCGAAGGGCTCTTCTCGTTCAAACGGCGCTGAGCTCCATGACTCTCGATCGCAAGCTGACACTTTGCGCCTACGCGCTGTTCATCGCCGCAATTTTCGCGGTGCCGCTGTTCGTTGACGAATTCGGACTGAACCGGATCGCCAAGTTCCTGGTCTATGGCATGCTCGGCATCGCGATCGCGCTGTCGTGGGGTTATGCCGGTATCCTCAATCTCGGGCAGGGGCTCTTCTTCGGGCTCGGCGCGTACATGCTGGCCATGTCGTTGAAGCTGGCGAGTCCGACCAGCCTGCAGCAGGGCGCGGACAAGCCGGTGCCGGACTTCATGCTCTGGAATGCGGAGCCCGGCGCGCCGACCGACCTGTGCTGCATCAACAAGGCGTCGTTTCTCTGGCTGCCGTTCCAGCACCAGAGCGTCGGGCTCATCATGGGAATTGCGCTGCCGGTGATCGTGGCGGCGCTGCTGGGCATCATTGTATTCCGCAAGCGGATTGAAGGGCCCTTTGTCTCGATCATCACGCTGGCTCTGGTGCTCCTCGTCCGGCTCGTGCTGGTGGATGCGCAGCCGGTGACGGGTGGATTTAACGGGCTTACGGACCTCGCCTCGCTCGAGATCTTGGGCTTCGAGTTCGATCCTTACAGCAAGGGCACGTACTGGCTGGTAGCGAGTATCCTGACCGTGACTTTGGTGGCGACCCGCCTGATCGTGGAGACCCGGGCGGGTCTGGTGCTGCAGGCGGCGCGGGACGACCAGCGGCGCGTTCGCTACCTCGGTTTCGACGTCTCGCTCTACCAGACGTTCTTCTTCTGCGTGGCGTCGGCGATCGCCGGATTGGCGGGAATGCTCTACGTGATCGTCGCGCAGTTTGCCTCACCGACCTTCATGGATCTCGCCTTCTCCGTGACGATGGTGGTCTGGGCCGCCGTCGGCGGCCGCGCCTCGATCCTGGGGGCGTGCGTCGGAGCAATGCTGATCAACATGATGGAAGCCGGTATCAGCGAAACGGAGGCGCTGGTCGGAGCCTGGAAAGCGATCATTGGCCTGGTGTTCGTGCTGACCGTCCTGTTCCTGCCTCGGGGGCTCGGCGGGCTCCTGCATGACCTGATCGGACGGCTCGGCGCGGTCACGCGCGGCAAGCCGCGTGTCGCTCATGTCCCGGACTCCAGTGCGGCCGTCACCGAAGCGAAGGAGGCATGAGAATGTCGACGGTCGCGATCATGATCGATGGGCTCGGCGTAAACTTCGGTGGCTTCAAGGCGGTCGACAACGTTTCGCTGACGGTCGACGACGGGGAGCTTCGCGTTCTGCTCGGTGCGAACGGCGCCGGGAAAACCACGCTGATGGATCTGGTCAGCGGAAAGACACCGAGCACGGAAGGGCGCGTCTGGGTCTACGATACCGAGATCACAAACTGGCCTGAGCACCTGATCGCGCGTGCAGGTGTCGGCCGGAAATTTCAGATCCCGAGCGTCTTTCGCGACCTGACCGTGAAGCAGAATCTCCAGGTCGCGAGTTGCCGACGCACCGCCGTGATGGCGAACCTCGGTTTCGGCCATCCGGCGATCGCGCGCGAGAAGGTCGACCGCGCGATCGAGCTGATCGGGCTCCGTGACCAGATCAATACTGCCGCGGCCGATCTCAGCCATGGCCAGACGCAATGGCTCGAGCTCGGAATCCTGATGGTTCAGAACCCAAAAGTGATCCTGCTGGACGAGCCGACAGCCGGCATGACGCAAGCGGAAACGATGCGAACCGCGGAGATCATCAACGGCATGAAGGGGCAGCACACGATGCTCGTGGTCGAGCACGATATGGGCTTCGTGCGCGAGATTGCGCAGCGGATCACCGTTCTTCATCTCGGTCGCGTTCTGGCCGAGGGCGGGATTTCGGAGATCGAAGCGAACCCGAAGGTCCGCGCAGCCTATCTCGGATCAAAGGGGTTGTCGTGACGCTCCAGCTTTCCAATATCGACAGTTTCTACGGCCGTAGCCACGTTCTCCACGGCTTGTCGCTTACCATTCCGGCGGGACAGGTGACGAGCGTCGTGGGCCGGAACGGCACCGGCAAGACGACGCTTTTGAAGACAATCATGGCGCTGACGGATCACGCCGACGGGCGGATCGTCCTCAATGGCGAGGATCTGTCGGCCAGGCCGACGCATTTGAGGGCCGCCGCCGGGATCGCCTACGTGCCGCAGGGGCGCGAGATCATCGCGGACTTCACGATACGGGAAAACATCCTGATGGGCTGCTTTGCCCGCCGCGACGGCAAGCGTGTGGTGCCGGACTTCATTGGGGAGCTGTTTCCCTATCTCATCGAGAACCTCGACCGGCCGGGCGGCTTGCTTTCCGGCGGGCAGCAGCAACAGCTCGCGATCGCCCGCGCGCTCGCAGCCGACCCGAAGGTGTTGCTGCTCGACGAGCCGAACGAGGGGATCCAGCCGTCGATTGTCGAGGAGATCGAGCGCATCATCGTTCGCCTCAATCGCGAGATGGGGCTCACCGTCGTCCTCGTCGAGCAGAACATCGACTTCGTTCGCTTTGCGTCTCACAGCTTCGCGATGCTCGAGAAGGGGCAGATCGTGGCGTCTGGGCCGATCGCCACTCTCACCGACACGCTCGTTCACGAGCACATGGCCGTCTGACGGCATCCTCCGGAGTACATCAATGACGATACCCACGAGCTACCGCGCCGCAACGGTTCAGTTCGAGCCGACCATGTATGAGAAGGAGCGCAATATCGAGCGTCTGCTCAAGCTCTGCGCTGAGGCTGCGGCCGAGGGAGCGCGCCTGATCGTCACGCCCGAGATGGGGACGACGGGGTACTGCTGGTACGATCGCGATGAGGTCAAGCCGTTCGTCGAGACCGTGCCTGGCCCGTCGACCGACCGTTTCCAGCGGATTTGCGAGCAGCATGATTGCTACATCGTGCTCGGGATGCCCGAGGTCGATCCCGCGACCGAGCTCTACTACAATACGGCCGTCCTCATCGGACCGAACGGGATGGTCGGCCGGCATCGCAAATCGCATCCCTATATCGCCGAGCCCAAATGGGCGGCGAACGGCGACGTCGCGCATCAGGTCTTCGATACCGAGCTCGGTCGGATCGGAATGCTTGTGTGCATGGATCTGCACTTTTTCGAGACCGCACGCATCGAGGCGGTCGCGGGCGCCGACGTGATCTGCCACATCTCGAACTGGCTGCAGGAGCGCACGCCTGCGCCTTACTGGATCAATCGGGCATTCGAGAACTCATGCTACGTGATCGAGGCAAACCGTTGGGGATTGGAGCGTACGGTACAGTTCTCGGGCGGTAGCTGCATCATCGAGCCGGATGGCCGCGTCGCGGTGTCGATCGATAGCGGGGACGGCATCGCTTATGCGCCGGTCGATCTGGGCAAGTCGCGCAAGCGGGAAGTGCTCGGTGAGAAGGTGTTCGAGAAACGGCGCCCGGAGCTCTACCCGGAGCTGATGACCAACAGTTTTACCTGGAATCCGGGAGACTTTTTCAAGCTCTACGGCTACCAGCCCATTCCAAAGGGGAAGCTGTCGCAGCTCGCGGTCGTGCAATTTTCGCCGGCAGACGATGTTGCTGCAAACCTGGCGACCATCGAGCATCGCGCCCGCGATCTTGTCGCAGCTGCCAAACCCGACATGATCGTGTTTCCTGAGTTGTCATTGACCGGGTTGACCGATCCGGCCGCGCGCGCCGAGGGAGTGGAGGGGCCCACCGTCAAGGCGTTGACCAGGATCGCCATGAAGCTGCGAACGTATATCGTTGCCGGTCTTGCCGAGCGCGATGGCGATGGCATCTACAACGCGGCGGTCCTTGCGGGGCCCGAGGGCCTCGCCGGGAGCTATCGCAAGATCCACCTCGGCAACGCCGATATGGGATGGGCGACGGCGGGCGACAGATGGAAGGTCTTTGATCTCGCGTTGGGCCGGGTCGGCATCGCCATCGGCCACGACGCCCTCTATCCCGAGGCCATCCGCTCCCTGGCGCTTCGCGGATGCGATATCGTCGTTTGCCCGTCGGCGATCGCGGGCGTCTTCACCGGATCGCACGCGGGGACTGCCATCCCGCACAACTATCCGATCCCGAAAGGCGCCGATCCCTATCATTGGCATGCGTTCCGGACGCGCGGCGGCGAGAACAACGTCTATCTGGCGTTCGCGAACGTGTTCGATCCTCCGCGCGGCTTCCTGGGGGCGAGTGCGGTGTTTGGTCCGGACAATTTCGTCTTCCCGCGGCAGGAAACCGCGATCCTCGATCAGGAAGAGGGCGCCGTCGCCACCATCGATACGAGCAATTTCGATACGCCGTATCCGACCAATATCGTGCGGCGGAAGGATCTCGTTGTGATGCGCTTGCCACATCACTACTTGCCACTTGTGACGTGGCACCAGTAGCAAAGTGGGAATGATCCTTTCGATTTCCTGCGACAGATGTCGCTTTCGCTCGACGGAAGCCCGAGGTCTGTCAACATTCCTCTGCGTAAAGCTCCGCTCGCCATGCACGCTCACGTCCCAATCTCGGGCGTTAGTTGATGAAGAACTGTTGGCACTAGACGTCTCCCTAACTGATCCAGCGCCGATAGTGCGCTGTTGCGCCCATGCTCCAGCGTGACGTCGTGACACTCGTGCTCGAAGTGGTGCCCTGCCGAGCGGGAACGGCGTCGCGGGCCAACGCGACGCCGTCGCCTACATCGAGGGCCGTGGCTAGAACTTAACCGTAACGCCGCCGTAAACGGTCGATTCAGGGCAGGTGTTGGTGCTCTGGCCTGTAGCGGCGATCGTGCAAACGCCGGGTGCGGCGTTATGGTCGAGGCCGAACTTGTTCTGCCAGCAGCGATAGGCGACCCATCTGCGGATCCGGCTAGTTTTTCCAAATGCCCATTGAAATCGCTGAATGATCGAGCGGATTTTGATTCCGCCATTCTGAATTTGCTCAAGCTGCGCGTTGGTACTGAGAATCCAGGAGCTTACGGTAGCTTCGATTGCTCGCTTGGAAGCCAAGCATTTTCAGAAGCATCGCTCTGCCGGCAACCATGAGCTGACCTTGCATTTCGGCAGCGCAAAGACCCACGATTTCGCGGTCTCTTGATCAGCGGCTTCTTCGAGGTGTGCCCGACTGGCGAGCGACAAAAGACGCCCGGTTCGCTCACCGTCTACCCAAACGATCTGTCTCACACCGTCGGATAATTGTTGCGCTGGAGCCTGCGCGCGAACGAGAAGTGCACGTATCTGGTGCGGTTTCTGGTGCGGTCGTCGCTATGGGCAACGAGAACCGAGTAAGATATTGATCCTCTTGGTGGGCCCGGCAGGACTCGAATCTGCAACCAGACCGCTATGAGCGGCAGAATAGCGATCAGCTTCGTCGCCTTTGCCGCGCATTCGGTCGCTTCTGCTCGCGTTTGTTACGTTTTGATAATGTCGCTCCCGCTTTGGTCGCCAGCCAGCGATCAGTCAAAACGTCTCGGTAACCTTGCTCAGCCGAGGGGGACGATCCGGGTCAAATCCGCGCGCGCATGCCGCCTGCTCGATCATCCGGTAGGCCGGAACGAGCATGGTGATCGGGTCGGTGGCGGGGTCATCCTCGACCAACCAAGGCAGCGAGCCATGCGGTCCGCCGCAGAGATGCAGCGCGATCTTTTGCTCACGCAATTCCTCTGCCAGTGCGTCCACCGTGGCCGCCGTTTCATCCATGAGGCGCATCATGACAACTGGCGTGCGCGATGATAGCGCGGCACGTGGCCCATGCTGGAGCTCGGCGGCGCTCAGTCCGATGGAGGGCAGGCGCATGATTTCCGAAAGCTTGAGCGCGATCTCCCTCGCCGAGCCCAGGCCCAGGCCCCGAGCCGCCACAAACACAGCTGATGCCTTGACGAGATCATCGGCAATCTCCGACCAGTCGAGCGCCAGCGCGCGGTGTAGGCGCTCGGGCAGCCGGTCGAGGGCTGACCGCAGCGCACGATCTTGCGCCAGCTCGGCAACCAGTCCGGCGCTGGCGGCCATCGAGCCGATCACGGTCTTCGTGGCCGCTACGGAGTGTTCTTGGCCGGCTTCGATCGGAACGACGAATTCCGCTTCGTCAGCCACCGGCGACGACGTCGCATTGACGATGGCAATCGTGCGTGCGCCCGAGGCTCGTGCCGACCTGGTCGCTGCGACGAGATCCGGGCTGCGCCCCGATTGCGAGATTACGATGAACAGCGCATCGCGGAGCATCAAAGGTGTGCGAAATGCCGTGATCACCGAGGGAGCACTTGCTGAAACGGGAAGGCGAAGCCGCGTCTCGACAAGATATCTCAAGAAAACACCGGCATGCCCGGAGCTTCCCCGACCACACACGACGCACAAAGGGGCGGAGTCAATCCCAATCCGCTGTGCGATGTCGCGCATGGCGGGTCGGCTGCGAACAATGTTAGCGACAACATCCGCGCTTTCCCCGATTTCGCTCGCCATCGCGGATGTCGTCACGGCTCAACCACTCCGCCTCGGCCGCGTCCCGCCGCTCCCTTTGGGAGTCGGTCACGATGCGAGTCACGATTCTTGGCAAGCTCGACAAACACTTGCCGAAGATTGCCGTCACAGTTCTCCAGAACGGTCTTCGCATCAACCCTGTCGACACCGAGCGCCAGAAGGACTGCAATCTTGATGTCTCCCTCGGCCTGCTCGAGCGAGCTTGCCGCGTGCGACGGATTACAGCGCGCGATTTGCGCCACCATGGCCTCGGCGCGCCGCTTCAGCTTGGCATTGGTCGGCGGCATGTTCACCATCATGCCGCGATATACCCGGCCAAGGCGCAGCATGATCCCCGAGGAGATCAGGTTGAGCACGACCTTCTGCGCGGTGCCCGCCTTCATCCGCGTGGAGCCGGCGATCAGCTCTCGGCCGGTCTCGACCAGGATCGGAAACTTTGCCAATGCCAGCAGTGCGGTGCCGGGATTGTTGGCGACACCAATCGTTACTGCATCGAAAGACCCTGCCTGCTGCAGCGCCGCGACCGTGAACGGCGTTGTGCCGCTGGCGGCTACCGCAATCACCACGTCGTGCGGCGTGAGCCGTGCGGCGCTGATCTGCGTGACTGCATCATCGACATCGTCCTCCGCGCCCTCGATGCTGGTGACGAACGCGCTGTCACCGCCGGCAACGACGAAGCGGACGCGCTCGCGGGGCCAGGCGAAGGTCGGCGTCAGCTCGGCGCCGTCCTGGACCGCCACGCGGCCTGACGTGCCAGCGCCGATATATACAATGCGCCCGCGGTCGCCCAGCACCGTCTTGGCCGCTTCGGCTGCCGCGGTGATCGCGGGAAGGGCATGGCCGATCGCGGCGACCGCCGCAAGCTGGCCCTCCCACATCGCTTCCATCGCTGACGTCAGCGACCATGCATCAAGGTCGGCAAATCTGGGATCGACTTCTTCGGTGGCCATATCGGTGATCCAAGCACCATCAAACGCGGAACTTCGAAGCCTGTTCATGGTCAGTTTCTCTCTTGGGCGGGTCCAGCTTGCGCAGGTCGAGCCGCCCTCGGGCCACAAGCAGCGCGCCGGCCGCTGCGTCGGCGTCAGGACGCCTCAGGCGGGCGCGCAGGTCAGGCGTTAGCCAGGGCGTAATCGCATCCGCGAGCCCGCCCACCAGCGCGAGCCGGTCAATTCCTTTAGCCAGGAACAGATCAAGCAGATCGCCAATGGCATCGGCCGCGCGTTCGACAATGCGGCGGCCGACCGGATCGCCCTGATTGGCGTGCCGCATCACGGTCGGCGCGAACGCGGCGTAGTCGGTGGCCCGGGCTTCTTCAGACCACGCCACGGCCTGATAAGGATCTTGATCGAATGCGCCCAGCACCTCTGCAAGCAATGGTGTCAGCTCGCCGCGGCGATCCGCGGCCCGCAGCGCCAGTCGAACGACCTGCAGGCCAATGTCGGCGCCGCTGCCTTCGTCCGAGACCGGGAAGCCGTAACCGGCGATGCGGATCTCGCTGCCGCCAATCAGGCCGACACCCACTGAGCCCGTGCCGGCCACCACGATGGCCCCGTCCGCGCCGCTATGGGCGCCGAGACAGGCAGCTAGGCCATCGCTGATGAAGATAACGGACGCAAAGGGATGCGGGATCTCTTTGAGCGCCGCTTCCGCGCCCCGGCGACCAATGCCGGCGAGGCCAATTCCGGCGTGCATCCGCGCGAAATCCTCGCGCGTCAGTTCGGACTGTGCAGCCGCGGCTTCGGTGGCCTCCATGATGGACCGCCAGGCCCTGTCGAAGCCAATCCGGGTCGTGGCAGGCCCCGAGCTCGCTTCACCGAGTACCCTGCCGTTTTCGTCCTCGATCCGGGCGCGGCAGCGGGTTCCGCCCCCATCGATGCCGAGATAGGTGGTACCTTTTGTTTCCATGAGAAGTTAACGCAAGGATTTAGCTCCGGGTCCCTGAAGCCCGTTGTGTACATATAGGGACCTGTACAGCACGGGACTCGCCTCACGAGTCCGTGATTGCCATTCTCGGATCAGCACTTATGGGCCAAGCTGGGTCTTCCGTGGTTTTCTCGATTGCTGCGCAGCACATCTTTGACGGTGCCGATATGCGCGGGCCGGGGTTGGTCACGATATCGCAGGGGCGGATCGAAGGCATTACCGAGGAAGCGCGCGCCTCGATCCACCTTCCCCGAGATGCGATACTTGCACCCGGATTGGTCGATGTTCAGGTGAACGGAGGCGGCGGCGTTCTTCTCAACGACCAGCCAACGGAGGCCGGCGTTCGCCGCATCGTCGAGGCGCACCGCAAGGCCGGCACCACGGGCTGTTTGCCAACCCTCATCACCGATCGAAGCGAGGTCATCGAACGATTGGCTGTAGCAGCTCAGGCGTGCCTCGAAATTCCTGGCGTGCTCGGCTTTCATCTGGAAGGTCCGGCCCTCAACAGGTCTCGCAAGGGCATTCATCCGGAAGCCGAGATACGCGTGCCCGATCGGCGCGATCTCGCCGCCATCAAAAGCTTCGGGGACCGCGGTCGCTCCATGGTGACCTTGGCCCCGGAATGCGTGCCCGCGTCCATGATCGATGAATTGATCGGCGCCGGATTGCGTATCGCGGCCGGCCACAGCGACGCCACCGCAGCCGAAATCGGGCAGGCGGTCGATCGCGGTGTCTCGGGGGTGACCCATCTGTTCAATGCCATGTCGCAGTTGAACGCCCGAGAGCCGGGCTTGGTGGGCGCCGCGCTGGGAGATGACCGGTTGTTTGCAGGGATCATCTGCGACGGCATCCACGTTGACCGCGTCGGCTTGCGTGTTGCCTTGCGCTGCAAGGGACGCGATCGATTGATGCTGGTTACCGATGCCATGCCATTGGCGGGCACGAGCGACCGGCAATTCCTGCTACAGGGAAGGGAGATCACGTTGCACGACAATCGCCTGACTGACCGGGATGGCACGCTCGCGGGCGCTCACCTCACCATGATCGAGGCGGTGCGCAACGCTGTTGCGCTTATCGGAATCTCCCTTGTCGATGCTCTTATCATGGCTTCCCGGACGCCTGCGGCATTTCTGGGCCTTGGGTCCGAGCTTGGACGGATCGCGCCCGGATACCGCGCGGATCTTGTCGCCTTTAATCCGAACTTTGAGGTCGTCGGTACATGGATAGGCGGTGTTGGTTCGATGGGCGAGGCGAACAAGGCTTCCGAGCGAGGTTAGATGCGCAACCAGCCCATCGTCGTGCAGAAATATGGTGGTGCCTGCCTTGAAACACCGGCGAAGATTCGCGCGGTTGCGCGCAGTCTCGCCGACCTGCACGGCGGTGCGAAAGGCACCTCTGACCGGGAAAAATGCGCCTTGTCCCTTCATCCTTCCAAGTAAGCTGTTGCAATCGCAGCAAATGCGAACGCCCTCCGAGCGCACCATAATTTCAAAGCGGGGATGCGACGTCGCTATTGGCTTCACACTGGCCGAGCATCCGGCTTGAGAATTGGTGAGAAATTGCGCGAAGTCACTTGCTACCATAAGGCGCGCGTTGCGCTGGTTAGTCAATGTTGCTGACGGTAATTCCCCGGAATTGCTGGCGCGCCAAACCCGGTCTGGGATACCTCATTCAACGCATCCGGTTCTTGTCAAGTCAACGTCCGCCCTGCATTCGCATCGAGCATATTTGGAGATGATCATGCGTAGCATAGCCTTGATGATTGCATTCGTGATCTCGTTTACCGCACCGGCTCTAGCTCAAAAAGCCGAGATCGAGGCCATCAATGCGAAATGGATTGAATTGTTCAACAAGGGCGACTTCTCGGGAGTTGCGTCACTTTACAGCACGGATGCGACCGCATTCCCGCCGGGTACCGCGATGGTTCACGGCCGATCAGCCATCGAGGCAATGTGGAAAAGCATGGCGGAACAAGTTGGCGATCCGAAGCTCGCAACCCTTGACGTTAAGCCCCTTGGCCCATCCGCGGCGCGCGAGATTGGGACGTTCGCCCTCAAGACCAAGGGACCGACACCGAAGGATGTGACTGGAAAGTATGTCGTGGTTTGGGAGAAGGTCGGCGATGATTGGAAGCTGACCACCGACATCTGGAACGAGGGCAACTAGGCATCTCTGTTCATTGCTGTGCTTCGCGCCGAACGCGGCTTTACGTTGAGTTGGCTATTGCACGGTCGAAGGCGCGCGATCGGGGCCCCACGGCATCGCTTGGCAGCGCCCAGCTTTCGCCGGAGCCAATGTGTTAAACTGGCTGAGAAGTCTCGCGATCGGTGCTTCCATTTGCAGATGTGCCTTCGCAGGTCTCTGCAATGTGCTACTCTTATCCCTATTGGCCATAGGTATACCATGACAGGTATTGCAGAGTGGCTGGCATCGATCGGTTTGGGAGAGTACGCCGATCGTTTCGCAGAGAACGCTATCGACCTCTCGGTCGTCGGCGATCTCACGGAGCAGGACCTCAAGGACCTCGGCGTCCTGCTTGGGCACCGGCGCAAGATGCTGCGCGCGATTGCGGCACTTGAGGATGATGTCGCTGCATCGGACCAAGCGGCCGCCAAACCAGCGCCGCGAGACGGCGCCGAGCGGCGCCAAATCACGGTCATGTTTTGCGATCTGGTGGGCTCGTCCGCACTTTCGGCCCGGCTGGACCCGGAGGACTTGCGCTCGATAATCGGCGACTATCACGCCTGCATCGCTGAGGTTATCGCCCGGAGTGAGGGCGTTATCGCGCGCTACATGGGGGATGGCGTGCTTGCCTATTTCGGCTACCCCCTGGCGCACGAGGACGATGCCGAGCAGGCGACACGTGCGGGGCTGTCACTGGTCGATGCCGTGGCCAACCTTCAGACAGATATCGGCACCAAGCTGCAGGTTCGCGTTGGCATCGCTACCGGTATGGTCGTCGTGGGCGATCTGATCGGCGAAGGCGCCGCCAAGGAGCAGGCGGTGATCGGTGAGACACCGAATCTGGCTGCTCGTCTGCAGCAGTTCGCCGAGCCCGGTACGGTGCTGATCTCCGAGAGTACGCGCCAGCTCACCGAAGGATATTTCGAATACTGCGATCTTGGCTCGATCGCGCTGAAAGGATGGGCGGAGCCAATACCTGCCTGGCAGGTGCTCGGGACGACTGGAGTCGAAAGCCGCTTTGAGGCTCAGCACAGGACTCGATTGACGCCCTTGATCGGGCGAGACGAGGAGATCGAGCTGCTGTTGCGGCGCTGGCAGCACGCCTCTTCGGGCGAAGGTTGCGTAGTGGTTCTAACTGGAGAGCCAGGTATCGGTAAGTCGCACATCGCGCTGGCGCTTCAAGAACGGCTCCAAGCCGAACCACACATTACGGTCCGCCATTTCTGCTCGGCGCACCATACCAACAGTGCGTTGTATCCGTTCATCGACAATCTCGAACGTGCTGCCCGTTTCGAAAGAGGTGAAGCGCCGACGGAGAAGTTTGCCAAGCTTGAAGCTCTGCTGTTGCGGTCTGGCGCCGACGCAGATCGTGTGGTGCCGGCTCTAGCAAACCTTCTGTCGCTACCGGTCAGTGACCGCTACCAGCTGCCCGAGCTCAGTCCGCAGAAACGCAAGGAGATGACGTTGGCGGCATTCTCGGCTCAGCTCGAAGCGTTGGCGGCGCGGCAGCCAGTGTTCATCATCTTTGAGGATGCCCATTGGTCGGACCCGACTTCGATGGAGCTGCTCACGATTACACTGGAAAAGGTACCACGACTCCGAGTGCTGCTGCTCATCACCGCGAGACCAGAGTTCACGCCGCCCTGGCCTGGTCATGCACATGTGACGACCGTCTCGCTTACACGGCTGAACCGGCGCAACGGGGCGGCCTTGATCGAGCGCGTCACGGCAGGCAAGACGCTCCCGGAGGAGGTCTTGGACCAAATCCTCGCTCGCACCGACGGCGTGCCCCTGTTCGTCGAGGAACTGACCAAGGCGGTGCTCGAAACCGGCTTGCTGCAGGAGCGAGACGACCATTACGTGGTCAGCGGTCCGCTACCCTCGATGGCGATTCCAACGACATTGAACGCATCGCTGATGGCTAGGCTCGACCGATTGGCCCCCGTGAAGGAAGTTGCTCAGATCGGCGCCGTTGTGGGGCGCGAGTTCTCGTACGAACTGCTGAGCGTGGTCGCCAAGCTGCCAAGGCAACGGCTTGAGGAGGCGCTTGCCCAGTTGGTTCAGGCGGAGTTGATATTCTGCCGAGGCGAGATACCCCGGGCGGTCTACACCTTCAAGCATGCGCTCGTGCGGGACGCTGCCGAAGCGGGACTTCTGAAGAGCCGACGCGCAGCGCTGCATGCCGCCGTCGCCAACGCTTTCGAGCAACGATTCCCGGAAATTGTGGAGTCTCAACCCGAGACTCTCGCACTCCACCTTACCGAGGCGGGATTGTTCGAAAAGGCGGGAGAATATTGGCTCCAGGCAGGCAAGAAAGCGGCCATGCGCTCCGCCAACCTCGAAGCGATCGCACACTTGCGCAAAGGCATTGAGGTCTCGGCCCATTTGGCCGACGGTGCGCTTAAAGACCGGCTGGAGCTTGATTTCCAGTACGCGCTCGGGCCCTGCCTCATTGCCACCCAGGGGCCGGCCTCGCCCCAGGCGGTGGCGACCTTTGCGCGAGCGCGCGAGCTGTGCCAGCGGCTCGGAGATCCCCCCGAGCGACTACAAATCATGTTTTGGTTGACCACCGCGAGCGTCATTCGCGGCGAGTTGCCGGTCGCCGAGGAAATGATCTCGGTGTTGCTCGATCTTGCGGAGGGTCGGGGCGATCGACCAACGTTGCTCAACGCGATGCGTGGGCAAGGGATGATACGCCTTTTCATGGGAAATCTCGTAGGTGCCCAGGAGGTGATCGAACGGGCCTTCGAAGCGTTCGAAGCGAGCAGCGAGCATGACAGATTGGCGGCGCGTGCTGCCGGCCAGGATGCGGGTGTGGCCGACCTGGCTCTGATGTCATGGGCGCTCTGGCTGCAGGGCCGTGCTGATACGGCACTCGCGCGTGTAAATGCCGCCCTTCAGCGTGCCGACGTCATCAGTCATCCGCATTCGCAGGCCTATGGATGCTATTATGCATCCATTCTCCACGCTCTTCGGGGTGACTTCCGAAAGGCACACCGCTATGCCGATCGTTGTCTCGCCTTGTCGGAAGAACTCGGATTCCGGCAGTGGCGAGGATTGGCTCGCGCCATCCGGGGGATAAGCGCCACCTTCCTTGATCCTTCGTCCGCTGCGCTCGAGGAAATCCGCGCGGCTATGAACGAATATCGCGGCGCGGGCTATCAGCTTGGCATCACAGCCCTGTATGTGCTCCTGAGTGCCGCTTTGTTGTCGAGCCATCAAAGCGAAGCCGCGCTCGAACTGATTGAGCAGGGTCTCGCTACAACCGGCCGCAATAGCGAACGGATATTTGAGGCCGAGCTGTATCGATTGAAGGCGCGCGTATTGCTCGTCCGCGATGCACCGGAGGCCAGCACCGATGCACGATCACTGCTCGATCACGCATTGACAACTGCAAAAAGCCAACGCGCCAAGGCCCTTGAACTTCGAGTAGCAGTAGACCTCGCCAACTTGTGGATCGATCAGGGCAGAACCAGCGAAGCGCTCGACCAGCTCGTGCCCATCTACGGCTGGTTCGTCGAGGGTCTTGAAACGCAGGATCTGAAGCAGGCAAAGGCAGTACTCAACCGACTGCAGTAATTGCGCCTCGACTGCGGATATTGGAGCTTGGCTCAGCAGGTCGGCCTCAAAGCTGCTTTACCTTGCCGTTACGCAGCCCGCCTTCGACATTCGTGATATGCCTCCTTAACCTCTCGCCATCCCGCCTCATCGCTTTCCGCAGGATTCTCATTTATGAAATGTGGCCCGTCATGCGGCGGACGTTTTCCGTGTTCGTAGTATGCCTTGATTGCTTGTTCAGCAGCGATCCTTCCCAACTTTCTCCCGCTGTCCAGGTTGCTGTGGTTCCATTTGAAACTGATGTGCCCCGGCACATGAATCTCGACGATTGTCCCCTTCCACGGATGCTCCCCGGATTTTGGCTTGTCGTACCGCACGTGATATTTGAAGAGCTTGACATCATCTTCGCCAACGGTCGCTGCGAACAATTGGCAGAGATTTGCCAGGGCATCGTGAAGGTTTTCCGGTTTGCGGACTTGCTTTGAATCGACGATCCTGCTCACCCATATCTCGTCCAGCTCATCGCCCGGCTTATGATGCTCCTGGAGCAAGCTCTCGAAGTTGACCGTATCGACCAGTGCTCCTTCGCAGTAGGTAACTCCGTCGATCTCTACGGTTTCTTCGACGAAGGGAAGGGCTGAACACGCACATAAGCTGGATGCGCTGATAGGCACTTTGTACTCTTTCCCGTCGACCTTCTTGTTCTCATCGACCTTCTTGGGCATTGGGCGGTTGGAAAACAACGCGAGTTTATGCTCATCGAGATTCCAGGCGTTGTGGAATATGAATGGCTTTTCGGGTCTTCCCAGCGCGTCGAAATTTATGCTCTTCATAAACTGGCTGTGTGGATAGTTGATCCTGGAGAGGCCGGTGACTTGGGACAGATACATCATTGACGTGAGATAACGAACGAAAGGATTTGGGGCCAGCACCTGATTAAGAACCCATCTGTTTACGTCTCCCTCATCCGGGCTCGTGAACTTCTTCCCGCCGTCCGTGTCGGGCTGTTGAGCGAACCAGAGCGACATGGATTCCCTGAAGGCATTCGCGACCCTGTTAGGGTCCCACAAATCCTTATAGGTATTGGGATCTGCGACGAAGTTGGTCAGAGCCTTGCCGATGCTTTCCCAATCCGGGCCGAACACCGTGTTTATGGGAAAGCGCCTATAGCTTTCGTCGTCTCGAAACACGCCATTCTTGAAGAATTGATGGGTCTGTTTCGCCCTGTCTTTATTGTCAACGTTGTCAAACTGATTGTAGACGATCCCAACCCAGGCGCCGATGCAGGACAATGCCCACACGTCAAAGGTTATACCTGCGTTGGCAAGAGCTTCCAGAACTCCAATGTGCAGCCCTGCCGCCGGACCACCACCGCCGAGCGTAATCGCCCTCTTCACCATTGGTTCCTCCATCAAATTTTTTGCATGGCTTATTCTCTGATCAAGTTTCTGAACCGCGTAAAACTAAAAGACTGGTCGTTTGCTGGGTCCGCGGGCTTTCGGCCGCACCGAATGCCGTTGAATCCAACTCGACAACTCATTGATCGCAGCGTTGCGAAACACGATACGTGCGACGGAACGGTGGACCTCGATGTTCGGCGCCTTCTCGAGCCTGCTGATCGCGCTGGGCGCATGCCGGCCAAGAGCTCGAGCAAGCGTATCGCGGTCTGGCCCACCCATTTGTGAACCAATTCACGGAAGATATTTAGTATCGCTCCGGCGAAAGCCGCCTTGCAGAGTTAGATGGATGGTGAAGACATAGGCGTATGACTGACCATATGCCTATGCCGAAGGTTTCCCGACTTGAAGTCGTCTCGACGGGCGCCCGACGCCGTTGGACTTTGGAGGAGAAGCAGCGGATCGTTGCCGAGAGCTACAGCGGACCACGATTGGCGTCGGTAACGGCACGTCGCAACGGATTATCTACGAGCCAATTGTTCACGTGGCGCCGGTTGGCGCGCGCCGGCCGGCTGGTGGAGGATGCCGCGCCTGCGCTTGTACCCGTGGAGGTCGTCTCTACTCCAGCTTCGGCATCGACGTGCACGCAGCCGCCGCCGTCTTCACCGCCTGCGCTGTGCGCAAGAGTTGGAATCATTGAGATCGAGCTTGGCGGTTGTTGCGTGCGAGTGGATCGTGACGTGGACACTGAGGCGCTGCAGCGGGTCCTTGAGCTCCTGCGACGGCGATGATCCCGATCCCGAGCGGCGTCAAGGTCTGGATTGCCACTGGCCACACGGATATGCGCCGCGGCATGCAAAGCCTGGCGCTTGCGGTTCAGGAGAGTCTGAAGCGCGATCCCCATGCCGGCGATCTCTACATCTTCCGCGGCCGCCGCGGCGATCTGGTGAAGGTTCTATGGCATGACGGGTTGGGCATGTCGCTCTACGCCAAGCGCTTGGATCGCGGCAAGTTCATCTGGCCCTCGGTGTCGGACGGCGCGGTGTCGATCTCAGCGGCGCAGATGGCTTATATGCTGGAAGGGATCGACTGGCGGAATCGTGTGTCCAGCAAAGGCTGGCGTGTCCAGTGGGAGGCAATCCCACCAGGGTAAAAGTCAGAGCCCTGTAGTTTGGATAGCAGAGAGGAGGGAAACCGAATTTTTGAAGCCTATCGACAAGGTCTCCGGAAAGGGAGATCACGAGTCATCGGGCCGTATCGAGAGAGAACGCGTTGTGGCCTCGAAAAAGTCAGCAACCCGAAGGCCGAGCCCGCGGTTTCAAGGCGAAGGCAGCATAGACAGCCGAAATCTGACCGATGCGGCTGTTCACTTCGGCGGGGTGGAAGCGACAGCACGA
>NZ_JAGKJL010000082.1:0-33993 GCF_020329495.1 Bradyrhizobium australafricanum
TCTCGGGTCAGGTCCGCCGCGTCACAGCTTCCATCCGTCGCGAGATGAAGCGTCGCGCGGCTGTCGAGCCCGTCATCGGCCACGTCAAGGCCGAGCACCGCATGGACAGAAATTATCTCAAGGGACGCCTCGGCGACCGCATCAACGCTGTTCTCGCCGCTGCCGGCTATAACTTCGGCCTGCTGCTGCGATGGCTCGCAGAGCTCTTGCGTGTCATCATCCGAGCCTTCTTCGAGACCGTCCCGGCTCGAAACACCGCTTGAGCCGGGCGCTGCCGCCAGTTCTTCACGAACGACGAGCTATTTGAGATCCTCAGTCTCGGCTCGGGTCTTTAAAGTCGGCTGAACAGGGAATTGCAATGGACCCGCAACAAGTCATCATTCACGTCCGCTTCGGTCCGAACGGGAGGGTGATCCAAATCAGCGAGCGTCCGGCGAAGCTCACGCCGGACCAGTGGTTTGATATGCTCAACACCCGTGTCGGCTCGAATTATCGACCGCTCGCTTGTGGCCGCGGCGCTTTCCGGCTGGCCCGGACTACGGTCGAAGTTTTCAAGCAGGAAACTGCGAGGCCCGGATGAGCAAAGGGATGATTGGCAATCCGATGAGTGACCAGATCGCGGTGTTCGCCGTCTGTCCCGCCGATGCCATCGAGCGAAGTGGCGCCAGGGGCTTCAGCTTGTCGCGAGTCGACGACAGCGGCGAGAGCCGCCCGTTTCCAATTATTGTGGTTCGCACGTTCGGCGACGACTATTTAGGGTACGTCAATCGCTGTCCGCATGACAGCTTATGGCTCAACATCGGCTCCGGCGAGTTTTTCTCCTCTGACCGCTCCTTTCTCAGATGCGGCAGGCACGGTGCCAGATTTGAGATCGACACTGGGCTATGCATCGATGGTCCCTGCAATGGACAAGCGCTTGAACCGGTCGCGCTCGTCATCATCGACGGTGACGTCTGCCTGTGCGGCGTCAAGTTACTGGAGGATGATCGGTTGTACGACTCGTTTGAGGACAGCGACGAAACCATGGATATTACGATCCATCCTGATTAACAGGCGTATCACTTGGCCGCTAATCAAGTCGCTTTAACACGCATCGCCGAATAGAGCCATCGGACTCACGAGTACTGGCCCGGACCCGCGTCAATACGTGTGAACTGAGAGTGAAAGCTGGCGGGTCTTGCCGGAGTCCGAACAGCAACCGCGATCTTGGCGGCACCAACGAGGTTTCTGGCGCTAGCTCACCAAACGGAGCGAGCAAGGCCATTAGTTGCCGGTGGATAGAATTCTCGAGCAGGAAATGCCCTCGGCGGCTACAAGCTCGCCGAGGGCACCGTCTGGGCTGTATGAAATGGGGAGGCCCAGGCTGACAGGACCGTTTGGTCTGGAGGAATGACGATCCTGTGTCCCGATTTTCCTATGTTCCGATTTTTTGGCCGACCGCTGAAGCGGGCGTAGCAATTGCAATGCCAAGCCTCCGTTCATGCGATGGCCTAGCGGTCGCCGCCATCTCGTCAGCCGACGGCGTCGGCCAAGGTCGATGCATTAACGGGGACATGGGCGCGCTGCGTACGAACTGCGAATGGCTGAAGCGGAAGAGTGTCGAACGCGATGCAACATTTGTCATGCACGAAACAGAGGCGGGCGACATTGTCGCGAGCTCGGCATAATTGTTGGTCGTCTCAGAGCGGAGAATGAGATTGTTGGAGAAACAAGCGCTGCGCATCTGGTGCGGAACTTGCTTTGGGGGAGTTGGATGGTCGCGTAAGTGATGAGGGAAAAGAAGATCACGACGCTGAAGTTGATCATGGCGGGTTGTTTCATATGGCAAGCATCTGTCGCTGATCGGTCAGCGATGATCATCAATATGTCGCCCGCTCATTTCGCCTGCCTTCGCAAGTACGAGTGTAAATTGGTTATGGCCGATACGGCGTTCGAATGAAGAGAAGACGTTTTGGGCGGATGCGCCCGGATCTTGTCTCTTCTCAGATAAAGCCGTTGATTGCAGGATAGACGCATGAACGCAGAAACCGAATTCGAGCTTCCTCAACTTTATCGGCATCACGTCTTTGCCTGCCACACGCAGCGTCCGCCCGATCATCCGCACGGCAGCTGCGGCGCTTCTGGGGCGCAGGCCCTCTGGGATCGGATGGGTAAGGCAATCGAAGCCCAAGGCCTCACCGATGTCGGTTTCACCGTGGCGGGCTGCCTTGGCTTTTGTAACTCCGGTCCTTTGATGGTCGTCTATCCAGACGGGGTCTGGTATCGCGCCACCACGCCTGAAGACGTTGATGAAATCGTAGACTCCCATCTCAAGCAGGGCAAACGTGTCGACCGCCTCGTGATGTTGCTGAGGCGAAGCTAAAGGCTCCGCTTTAGCGCCGCTTGCCCGGGCGTCGTCTATATGCGCAGCTTATATGCCAGCCAGCTGGCATGTCGGCATGTCTCACGATGATCGGGCGCCCTAACGCTTCCAGTGCGTACGCAGCGGCGGACTACTGAACCGTCGTTATGGCCCTGGATCTGGATCATCCGGTGAGAGGGAAGCCTCGACCGGAGTCCTGCTCATGATCGGGGCCGATGAGCCCTGAACTCAAGTCTGTTGCAGGCGCGATCGTTCTCACACGGGGGCGTTCGGGCTTGAATTCTCGGTTCCGATAAGCAGGGTGACCGCTTCTACTTCCGCCGAAAAGGAAACACGATTAGGATTTTATTGACCGCTATTGGCTCGATCTGTTTATGCTCCGTCATTTACCGCCACGTCCCAAAGCTCACAGCGAGAGTAAGCTGCGAATGGCTCCCGGCCTTCGGCGAGACGACGTGTAGTTTTACACATCATCCCGCTCGCCTTTGTACTGCACTACAGCGGGGAGACGCGCCAGACGAGGCGGCGCGTCCGAGAACTCACTGAAGCGAGTTCTTAGCGTCAGAACTTGTAAGTGATGCCGCCGCTGACGAGCCATGGGTCGATATTGGCGCGGCCGGCGACAGCAATTGCATTGTTTACGGTCGCCGAATAATTCGGTCGCAACCACAACTTCTTCACGTCGAAGTTGAGGCCCCAATGACGGTCAAGCATATAGTCGAAACCGAATTGGATCGCGGCGCCAAACTGGTTGCTGATGTGCAAATCCGTCACTGCAGGGCCAGTGAGTGACGTATTGGCTGCGGATTGGTTGAAGAATACGGTGTAGTTGATGCCCGCGCCGATGTAGGGCTTGAACGGGCCGAAATCGGTGAAGTGATATTGCAGAGTCAGGGTTGGCGGCAACAGCCAAGCTTTGCCGACATCTAGACCAGTTAGCGTGCCTGTGCCGCTGATGTGATGACGGGTCACGCCGAGAATGAGTTCGGCGGCAACGTTGTTTGTGAAGAAATAGGTGATGTCGAGCTCCGGTACCACTTGGTCGCTGATCGATAGTCCGGAAGCGGGCGAGGACAGCGCCGGCGCCCCGGCAACATTGACGGAGCTTCCGGCGGTATCCGGCAAAACGCCGAGCACGCGCAGGCGGATCATCCACGGATTGAAGGGCTCAATCTGGGGCGCTTTGTAGTAGATCGGGGCCTGCGCCAGGTCCGCGGCCTTTACCGGGATGCTGGCCAGCGGGGTCGCGAGCGCAAGCAGCGATGCCGTTGTCAGAATTGTCGTTGTCCTCATCGAATTCTCCATTCCAAAGTTCGCGCGAAGAGTCGCGCGAGACTTCTGTCACACATGGCAGACGGCGAAGGATTTGATGCTGATCAAATGGCGGCGGACGTAGCGCAATTCTGCAGCCACGTTGCATAAGGATCACGGCCGCGAGCTTCGCGTTCTCTGTCTGGATCGTTATTCAGTTCAATGTTCTGTCTGAGCCGAATCTATTCAATAAACCGCGTCTCGGCGTAAAGCGCCGGTCAAATTCAGACTGAAGCCATCATGTGCGACAAGCGCGATCGAGCTACGGCGGTTTCACACAAGCGGGCCATGGAAAGGTCGTACTCAAGCCGAGCAGCCTGGGCGCTGCGGGTTACGAAGAGCCACGCACGCCGGCATTCTCAGCGAAGTGCCGTCAGCCATTCTGAAAATGGACGGGAGTGGGAGGATCGTTGTTCGGATTGGTTGGCGGCAATAGTAGTATGATCGATCGTTTCCTCACAACGATGGACAGTGCGTGCCCTGTTGTTCGTGGGAGCACCCCTCAAGATCATCTTGCGTATCCCGACCAAGAAGCGACAGCACGAGTTCATGATCGAAGCCGGCGCATCTTGCACCGTCGGCGTTGATCAGCGGTCGTCTGATCAGGAGCGGATCTGCCAGCATCGCCGCGAGCGCACTTGCGGCGTCGATTGTGTCAGGATTAATGTCCCCCGACTTGATACGAGGCGCGGCTCGGTTGAACCAGGATGCGATCGGCATACTGCCGAAGAAGCGTCGCAAGTCCTCCGCAGCCCATGGCTCCTTCAATATATCCTTGGCTATCAGGTCGTGGCCAGCGGCCTTCAGCGCCAGCATCTGACGCGCATTGGTGACGCAGCCGGGCTTCTGATAAAAAAGGATTGTCGCCATGGTGTACCTCATGTGGCTGCGCCGAGCTGAACGGTCGGCGGCAGTTCCGCTACGTCCGAAAGCGCATTGTGACACCGTTGCGCACCATCGCCCGTCAGTGGCGCAAGCACCGTACCGTGCGTGCGCTGGCCTTAGTGCGATAGACGGCCGTGATCTCGCGGGGTGGCTCGCAAACGAGCAAGATCCGCACCAGCTAGAAATTGAGCCGCCAACTTAGCAACGAGCATCGGCCTTTTATGTCTCATAGCGAATCTCGAAACAGGACCCAGTTAGCTTCGATCCGCAGGCGGCCGCGTGCTTCTTGCTGCCGTAAGGTCATGCGTCGATCTGATCAGCTGGATCGCGAGTTCTGCCGCACAATTGATTTCGTCATCCTCGACCCACGAACACCCTCGCCAGGCCACTTAGAGGTTCCGACTTCGACCTGCATTTCACTCTTCGCAAATTGCCGACCACCGGCTTGCAAAAACGGGAGCAAGTCCCGTTCCATTTAAGGGCGTTTGATCAGGTCATGCCAAGCTGCGGCTTTTCGGTTGATGGGTGTTGCCGTTGTTCGTTTTCTGACAGGCGCGAAGATCCTGTCCGGTCCAAAACGCTTTGGGGCTACTCAACGGACCGTTGGTTTTTTCGAACTTAATCAGAAGCTTAATGAGCGTGGATAGCGTTGGCATGGCGGTTGCTATTCACCGGCAGCAACACTGAGTGAGGGGCTGGGTGCACGCCGACGCGTAAGACGAGCGATGCGCTCCTTCCCTTGAACCCGTGTGCCCCGTTTCTGAAAGAGAAACAAGCTCGCGTGTAGGAAGCACGCAACTTTTGGCAAATCGGTTGATGGAGAACTAAATGTCTTCACTGAGACAAATCGCGTTCTACGGAAAGGGCGGCATCGGCAAGTCGACCACTTCCCAGAACACGTTGGCGGCACTGGCCGAGATGGGCCAGAAAATCCTGATTGTGGGATGCGATCCTAAGGCGGATTCGACCCGCCTGATCCTGCATGCCAAGGCGCAGGACACGATCTTGAGCCTTGCAGCGAGCGCCGGCAGCGTGGAGGATCTCGAACTCGAGGATGTGATGAAGGTCGGCTACAAGGACATCCGCTGCGTGGAATCCGGTGGTCCTGAGCCGGGTGTCGGCTGCGCCGGCCGCGGTGTCATCACCTCGATCAATTTCCTGGAGGAGAACGGCGCCTACGAGAACATTGACTATGTCTCCTACGATGTGCTCGGCGACGTCGTTTGCGGGGGCTTCGCGATGCCAATCCGCGAGAACAAGGCGCAGGAAATCTATATCGTCATGTCGGGTGAAATGATGGCGATGTATGCCGCAAACAACATCTCCAAGGGCATCCTGAAATACGCCAACTCGGGTGGCGTGCGGCTGGGTGGCCTGGTCTGTAATGAGCGGCAGACCGATAAGGAGCTGGAGCTGGCGGAGGCGCTGGCGAAGAAGTTAGGCACTCAGCTGATCTACTTCGTGCCGCGCGACAATGTGGTGCAGCATGCCGAGCTGCGGCGCATGACGGTGCTCGAGTATGCGCCCGAGTCGCAGCAGGCCGATCACTATCGCAATCTTGCAACCAAAATTCACAACAATGGCGGCAAGGGCATCATTCCCACCCCGATCTCCATGGACGAGCTCGAGGACATGCTGATGGAGCATGGCATAATGAAGGCCGTCGACGAATCCATCATCGGCAAGACCGCCGCCGAACTCGCGGCCTCATAAGGGTCGCGGGTCGCGGCCTGTTGAAGGGCGCGCGACGGATGCCGGTCTCCCTCACCCCCCATCCGGGGAGACCGGCACTCTAACAGCACCCGACCAGCCAGAACGGGCGGGGCAAAAGTGACTGCTTAGCCCAAAAACATCATGCCCGAAACGCACCTCCTTACGTTTATGGTTGCTTGCGCCGTCGATGCGAGCAGCGATGTGCAGCGAGGAATTGAAACCTACCGAGCGCTTATTGGCGTGCCTCCTGAAGATGCCGACATTGTCACCGACAGCAATTTCGATTGCCATGTCCTGGCGTCGATCCTGGCGGCCGCCTCGATGGATGGTGGTGCGCTTCCCGAGAAGGCCGGCCTGTCCGGCCACGAACTGGCGGCCCTGCTGGGGCTCTATTTTCCGTCGGTTGAGGTCAAGATCTCGGAGCAGCTCCTGGCGTCTAAGTGCGATGAAAATGACGAAATCTCGATGGTGCGCGATCTCTTACTCAAGCAACGCTCGACGGAAGGGCATATCGGCGGCTGGCTGGCCGCGATGATCGCCCGCCGCTCCATAGAGCCAGATCACCTGTGGGAAGATCTCGGGTTGCGCAATCGTGGCGAACTCTCGCGGCTACTAAGCCGCCACTTCGCGCCCCTCGCCGCGCGCAATATCAACAATATGCGCTGGAAGCGCTTCTTCTACCGCTCGCTATGCGAGGATGAAGGCCTCGTCATGTGCACAACGCCCGTGTGCACACAATGTAACGACTTCAATCTCTGCTTCGGCGAAGAAAGCGGCGAGAGTCGGATGGCCGAGCGCCGGCGCGACCTTCTGTTGCAGGCAGCTCGCCCGGAAGTCAGTGGCGACTGGCCTATTTGAGTTGCCACAAGGTTCCTCGATCTCCCGGTCATCTGATAACGCATCGCGGGCTTTGGCGAACTTCGCAGGAGCTGAAGGGCGAGGCTAACGCCATTCGATGCGGACGCGACTATGAGGTCCAAGGCGATGCCGAGCCAGAGGGGATTCGCAACGTTTTCTGCATCCCATAGTGCAATCGCGTCAACATTCGAGCTCGGCGAGGCAAGAGGCAAGGTGAGGCGTCCGCTTCGTGAACCTGTCGCGTTTGCGACAATCCAATTGCGAAGGTCAGCCGAGGAGAAGAGCGTATCATTTTCAACGGGTTGTCAAGGATGGCGGGCTGGCATGCGGGTTGCTGAAGCGCTCTAGTCGAAAACAATGAGGAGCCCTTTCGTGATGGCCGCCACCACCACAGCCAAACCGCCTTGGTCCGAGCAGGCGGGCGTCAGGCCGACCGTGCTCAACGACACGACATTACGCGACGGCGAGCAGGCGCCTGGTGTTGCGTTCACCACAGAGGAAAAGCTGGCGATCGCGCAGGCTTTGGCGCGGGCCGGCGTGACGGAGATCGAGGCGGGAACGCCCGCGATGGGCAACGAGGAGATCGCCGCCATCCGCGCAATCGTCGAAGCGGAGCTTCCGCTGACCACCATAGGCTGGTGCCGGATGCGGCAAGCGGACATCGATGCCGCGATCGAAGCGAAGGTGTCCATGGTCAATATGTCGATCCCGAGTTCCGATGTGCAGATCGCGGCCAAACTTGGCGGTTGTCGCGACCTGGCGCTGGAGCAAGTGAAGCGAGTAGTAGGTTACGCCCGCGAGCAGGGACTTGAGGTCGCCGTCGGCGGCGAGGACTCCTCCCGCGCCGACATCGATTTTCTCATCAGACTGGTAGCAGCCGCAAAAGAGGCGGGAGCGCGGAGATTTCGTATTGCCGATACGCTCAGTGTGCTCGACCCGGATACAACCTTCGCGCTGGTTGGAAATTTGCGTGCGACCACGGATCTCGAACTCGAGTTTCATGGTCACGATGATCTTGGTCTCGCAACCGCCAATACGCTCTCCGCCATCAAGGCCGGCGCGAGCCACGCCTCGGTAACCGTTATCGGCCTCGGCGAGCGGGCCGGAAATGCACCGCTCGAGGAGGTCGCGGTCGCACTCAAGCAGCTCTATAGCCGCGAGACTGGCATCATACTGTCGGAGCTCGAGAACGTCGCTGCGGTGGTTGCAGCCGCAGCCGCACGTGCGATTCCTCTGAACAAGGCCATCGTCGGAGAGCATGTGTTTACGCATGAATCGGGCATTCATGTGGATGGCCTTTTGAAGGATCAACGCACCTACCAGTCGCTTGACCCGGTTCTGCTTGGGCGCCGCAACCGTTTTGTGATCGGCAAGCATTCCGGGCTGTCGGCGATCACCGCGTTGCTCAAAGAATTACAGCTCGTCGCCAGCACCGATCAGGCCAGACAGATCCTGTCGCAAGCACGCAAACATGCCGTCGAGCACAAGCTGCCGGTCGAGCGCGAAACCTTGGTGGCGATCTGGCGTGATGTGTGCGGATGCTTGGCGACCCACCCGGCGTGACCAGCCCCGCCCAGCAACGTCTGGGATACGCTCAAAACCAAGCGCGCGAGGAACACTGGCCTGCCTCCGCATGGTTGCACGAGGGGGCATGCACTACGATGACCAGCCTCTGCCGCCTTTTGGCCGACCGTCCACCCGCTGATTCAAAGGGGATTTTTCGATGAGTAACTCGCACCCAACAGCCGGTATCCTGGATCGGCTCAGCAAGGCTTCGTCGGCGGAAGAGTTTTTTTCAGTGCTGGGCGTCGATTACGACCCTACGATCGTCGATGTCGCGCGCCTTCACATCCTAAAGCGCATGGGACAATATTTTGCCAATGAGCAATTCGCAGGTGTCGCAGAGCCGGACATCAGAGCTCGTTGCAAAGCGATGCTGGAGCAGGCCTATGCCGACTTCGTGGCATCGTCGCCAATCGAGCAGCGGGTGTTCAAGGTTTTGAAGGATGCCGTCGCAGACCGTGGCAAGCCGACGGCCTTTGTCCCATTGAGCGAGCTGAAATGATCTTACGCTGACGGCTCCTCGTGCAGGCTTCGTCTCCTTCCATCAACTCTCTCCGCCAGGACTCGCGCGACGCTGTCGTATTCCCGACCCTTGTCCGAACGGATCGTCTCCTGGGGATTAGCAGCCGTTCCAAGTGCCTCATAAGCCATTGAGTTCGCCCGATTTACTTGGTTCTTGCAACTGGTACGACACTTGCTGTTGTCGTGTCGATCCAGTCATCGATGCAATAAATGGTAGCCGTCCGAAATGAGATCTGAAGGAAGACCTTTCACATTACGTCTACTGCCTACCGAGTTGTACGGCAACATTTCGTGGCTCACGCTCGCGCAGTGCCAAGCGAGCTGGCTTTTGATGCGATTAAAGCCACTATCGAGCCCGCGAGGGCGGCCAACGGGTAAGCCGCCCGTCCACGCTTCAATTGGGAAGCGTATGCACATCTTCGTCAGCATCAGGCGGGTGCGCGCTTGTGCGCAGATCTACATCTACCCGAGGGCCGATAGCAACATGCGCCAGAAAGAGGGGACGACGGTGGCCCACGCGAGTCACCAGCGCTGGCGGCCGAGCACTCATCGCATGATAGCGCGGGGGCAAGATCACCCGGGTCGTTACTGCCGATGTGGAGCGCTAGACCGAAAGCGAGGTGCAGCTCTTGCGAAGCAAGTGGACCCGCGTACTCAAGCATGGACAGGGTCAACCAGGGTGATCGCAGCGGCCTGGCCGCCTCGCTGGCGCTTGTCGAACGGGGCCCACAGGAAGCCTGTCTCCTGGCCCTCTCGGAATCTGGTCCGTTCCGTGCGTTCGCCCCGAGCGACGCCTCTCGTTGCGCGGTCGGGCCGCACCGAGCAGGCGGAACCACCGTGCAGCCGGCCATCTGCTGAGCAAAACTGATCTTCAGCCAACCGAACTGGAAACCAATCCTGTGGCGCGGGCGCGCGCACTATTGAGGGGAACTTAAAACATGAGCAATGTCAGCAAAACGGCTGCGCCGGCGGCGGCCGGCCGCGCGGCGGCCAAAAAGGAACTGCCGGAGCACTTTAAGGCCTACAAGCATGTCTGGGTTTTCGTCGAGCAGGAGCGTGGCCAGGTGCATCCGGTCTCCTGGGAACTCATGGGGGCGGGGCGCAGACTTGCCGACAGGCTGAAGGTGAACCTCGCCGCGGTCGTTACTGGTCCGGAGGGGCAGCCGACGCGTAACGCCGCACTTGAATCCTTTTGCTATGGCGCCGATCTGGCCTATCTCGTGAGCGATAATGTTTTGTCGGATTACCGAAATGAATCCTATACCAAAGCGCTAACTGAACTCGTCAACACCTACAAGCCTGAAATCCTGCTGTTGGGCGCAACGACACTCGGTCGCGATCTCGCAGGTTCGGTGGCGACCACCTTGTCGACGGGGCTCACCGCCGACTGCACCGCGCTCGATGTCGACGCAGATGGGTCGCTTGCAGCGACGCGTCCGACCTTTGGCGGCTCGTTGCTGTGCACGATTTATACCTTGAACTACCGTCCGCAGATGGCAACCGTCCGGCCGCGCGTCATGCCGATGCCGGAGCGTGTCGTCCGCGACGCCGCTCGTATCATCATCCATCCGCTCGGTCTTGTCGAAGACGATATCGTCACGAAAGTGCTGACGTTCATTCCCGATCGCGATTCCGAAACATCAAATCTGGCTTATGCCGATGTCGTCGTCGCCGGCGGCTTGGGACTGGGATCGCCCGAGAACTTTCGGTTGGTGCGAGAGCTAGCAACTCTTCTTGGCGCCGAGTACGGTTGCTCGCGTCCTCTGGTGCAAAAAGGATGGGTGACGTCTGACCGGCAGATCGGCCAGACCGGCAAGACCATCCGGCCAAAGCTCTACATTGCCGCCGGCATTTCCGGCGCAATTCAGCACAGGGTCGGCGTGGAGGGGGCGGACCTGATCGTCGCGATCAATACCGACAAGGACGCACCGATCTTCGATTTCGCTCATGTCGCGATCGTCAGTGATGCCATGCAGTTGCTCCCGTCGCTGACGGCCGCATTTCGCGCCAGGCTCTTGCCGAATTCGCGCGCCCGGCTCGCGGTCTAGAGGAGATGATGTGATGATTGAAGAGAAGTTCGATGCGATCGTAGTCGGAGCCGGTATGGCCGGCAACGCAGCGGCGTTGACCATGGCCAAGCACGGCATGAAGGTGCTGCAGCTCGAGCGCGGCGAATATTCCGGATCGAAGAATGTGCAGGGCGCAATCCTCTATGCCGACATGATGGAAAAGCTGATACCCGAGTTTCGCGAGGAGGCGCCGCTCGAACGCCATCTGGTCGAACAGCGGTTCTGGATGATGGACGATCGCTCCCATGTCGGCGTGCACTACCGCTCGGATGACTTCAACGAGGAGCGGCCGAACCGATACACGATCATACGCGCGCAGTTTGACAAATGGTTCTCCTCGAAGGTGCGGGAGGCCGGCGCGACCGTGCTGTGCGAGACGACAGTCACGGAGCTCGTACGGGACGACCATGAGAGGATCGTCGGAGTTCGTACGGATCGCCGCGACGGCGAAATACACGCCGACGTCGTCGTGCTGGCCGAGGGGGTCAATGGTCTCCTCGGCACTCGCGCGGGCCTGCGCCCGCGGCCGACACCCGATAATGTCGCGCTCGCTGTGAAGGAAATGCACTTTTTGCCTCGCGAGACGATCGAGGCGCGTTTCAATCTTAAGGGCGACGAAGGCGTCGTGATCGAGGCTGCCGGTACCATTTCCCGCGGCATGACCGGAATGGGTTTCATCTATGCCAACAAGGAGTGCATCTCGCTCGGCATCGGCTGCCTCGTCGCCGATTTCCAGCGCACCGGCCAGACACCCTACGGCATGCTCGATCATTTCAAGCAGCATCCCTCCGTGGCGCCGCTGATCGCAGGTTCCGAAGTCAAGGAATATGCGGCGCATCTCATTCCTGAAGGCGGGTACAAAGCAATCCCGCAGCTCTACGGTGAGGGTTGGGTGGTGGTGGGGGATGCGGCACAGCTCAACAATGCCATTCATCGCGAAGGCTCCAATCTTGCGATGACCTCAGGCCGTATCGCGGCCGAAGCGATCGCCCAGGTCAAATCGCGCCGCGAGCCGATGACCGCAAAAAATCTGTTGCTCTACAAGAAGATGCTGGACGAGTCCTTCGTCATTAAGGACCTCAAGAAGTACAAAGACATGCCGACGCTGATGCACACCCATTCGCAAAACTTCTTTCTTACCTATCCGCAGCTTATCTCCAAGGCGCTTCAGAACTTTGTACGCGTCGACGGTACGCCGAAGGTTGAGAAGGAGAAGGTGACCCTGAAATCCTTCGTCAAGGCGCGGTCATGGACAGGTCTGTTCGGGGATGCGTGCCGTTTTGCCAGGGCCTGGCGCTGACCGGCAACAGTGTAAAATCGAACCATGGAAGGTCAAAGAATGAATGTCGAGCCCTCAGTGCGCGTCGAAGACAAGCTGTACTACAACCGCTATCTTGTCGATGTCGGTCGCCCTCACGTCACCGTGCGCGCGCACACCACACCGTCGCCGCAGCTACTTGCGCTTTTGAAAGCCTGCCCTGCGCGATGCTACGAACTCAACGACAACGGCCAAGTCGAGATAACCGTCGACGGCTGCATCGAGTGCGGCACCTGCCGCGTCATCGCTGAACCCACCGGCGACATCAAATGGAGCCATCCGCGCGGCGGGTACGGCGTGCTGTTCAAGTTTGGCTGAGAGTACAGCGAAAGGCCGCGGTGAGATCGCCATTACAAGGAGGATCTCACCGCCTTTGTGGCGCGTTCTGGCTCGTCTGCACTTAAGGTGAGGCAACCGAGGAAACGCCCGCAATGCCCAGACTGAGGATATCATGCTCGCTTGGATGCCGAGGATTGGTCGTGCCGCAATAGAGTGGCGCCATAAGCGGTGTCGATCCGACGGCGCAAAGGAATCAGCCCGTCGGCTTGGACTGGGGGCGCCCGGCGGCCTCGATCGCAACCGCCACTGATTGCACAATCGCAGCAAAGCGCACGGCAGCCTGGATCACTCCGGAACTGACGCCCTCAGTCCGCAGTGTCTTCTCGTGAGCGTCGATACAGGCCCCGCAGCCATTTATGGCCGAGACCGCGAGCGACCACAGCTCGAAATCCGATTTATCCACGCCAGGATTGCCGATCACGTTCATGCGCAATCGTGGCGGCATGGTCTTGTATTCCGGGTTGGACGCGAGGTGAACGAATCGGTAGTAGACATTGTTCATCGCCATCACAGAGGCTGCGGATTTCGCTGCGGCGATCGCCGCGGGCGTCATCACGGCAGCTGCAGCCGCTTCGATCGCGGCGATCAGGGCTGCATTGCGAGTGGCAATCGCGCTCGCCAGCAGCAGGCCGTATTGTCGCTGCGGCGACAGCGTATCATCGGCCAGCAAGGACGCCAGGTTAAGCCTGACGTCCTTGGCGAAATCGGGAATCGTCTCATTCAACTGCTCAATCGGCGACATGCTGCCTCACGCAACCTTCAGAGTTTCGCCGCCGACTTCGCGGTTGCAGGGACAGAGTTCGTCGGTCTGCAGCGCGTCCAGAACGCGGAGCGTGTCCTTGGGGCTACGCCCGACGTTGAGATTTGTTGCATAGACGTGTTGGATTATGTTGCCGGGGTCGACGATAAAGGTGTAGCGATAGGCAACGCCCTCAGGCGAACGTACGCCGAGGCCATCGACTAAGGTTCCTTTTGTGTCGGCAAACTGCCAAATCGGCAAGTTGTGCAGGTCTGCATGCGAGCGCCGCCAGGCGAGCTTGCAGAACTCATTGTCAGTCGAGCCGCCCAGTACCACAGCATCGCGATCGGCGAATTCCTTGGATAGGCGGCCGAACTCGGCGATCTCGGTCGGACAGACGAACGTAAAATCCTTGGGGTAGAAAAAGATGATCTTCCATTTTTCTGGGAAGCTCGTTTCGGTCAGCGTCTCGAACGCGCTGTGTCCTTCTTCTTCCTGCGCCTGAAAGCCGGGCTTCACGCCTGTGATTTCGAACGGCGGCAACTGACTTCCAATTCCGAGCATGCTGACCTCACAAGTGTGCTTTGCGTAAGTTGTGTCGTCATTGCTGAAGCAAGCTATATGCCATCCGTTCTCAAGATCGGATTGTCGCGACTAAGATCACCAGCGGCTTGGGTCTGACGGCCCTCACATCCACCTCCAAATCATGCCGTCTGGATGCGATGCTCGATCGTTTGAAACGTCGTGAACGGGTGCGTACGTGACAAGTGGGCTGCCGCAGTCCAAGTTAGCAACCGAATTTCTCGACCAGCGATTGAACCGCTGGTCGAAAACGGCTACTTGCCGACCGAAAATGGATTCACGACGTCCTCGCAGAGCAGCTTACGTGTGAAACGGCTGCTGATGCTAAGGCTGTTTTTGTGGGCGGCGAAGGAGCCCCAGCGGCGATTCCGGAATCGACGCCGGCGATAGTCTCGCAGCCGTCATCAGGCTGTCCGGTATCATCGTCCCCAAATAGCTCCAGCTAGGGCTGAAGGCGCGGCGTCGCCCCGGGCGCGTGGAGACAACGCGCCACCATTCTTCTACAGCTTGACGATCGCAAAGTAGCAGCGTGCCAACATCACCGGTAAAAGCTCTCCAGTCGGCAAGACATTTTCTTGGAACAGCTGTCAGGAGCGGCGTACCCCGAGTGATCGCATCAACAAATTCAGCGCGCAGGCCGCGGCCAACCGCTTCCTGTTTGGCGAATTTGCTGATCACGAGGAGATCGACTTTGTCGCGAAGCGCCTGGGAAACGACAACTGCGGCCTCGGCCAATCCGCTTGTATCGAGTTTACAGGACGCCGCCCCGCTGCCGAGTAGCTGGGAAATCGAGATCTCTCGCCCTGTGGCAACGTCGATTGCTTCCTGAAGTGTCGCTGGACGATGCCGCCGACGCGTACGTCATGCCGCGCGAGATCCTGGACGAAATCGGCAAGGAGTTCGTCGGCGTCATCGTCTGGCTGGTAGAGAACCGCCGCCACATCTGTCGGATCGATATCATCAAGGTTGTCGATCATGGCCGTGATCCTATTTCTGTTCGTTTCGCGTGTTAGCGCTTTTCTGCGGAATATCTCCTACTAGTGTCACAGGCGTTATGAGCAGCCGCTCGGGGGGTGAGACCGGCAAGGCTCGCGCGACCTCGGCGAATACGTCCATTCCGTTACTGAGCCCCAGCTCATCAAACGCGCGGCGAGTGATGCGCGCCAAAAGGGGAACGCCGGCACGGCCGGTTTCGAGCACCAGAACCAACGTGATCTCAGCTTCATCAAGCGGTACGAAGGCTTTGATGCGTGCCGGAAAGACATTCAGGAAGGAGCTTGCGCGCGGAGCGTCGCGCGCGATGCTGACATCGGTGGCCGCAACGCGTAGCCGTAGCCGGGCGCCGGGTCGGAGCGGCGGCCCAGGTATCAGCAGACGCGCTCCTCTGAGGCGAACGATGATCAGGCCATAGCGCCCGTCATAGCCGCCGACTACGGTATCAACGCAAACCGCCGCTTCGTCGCGCGCGGCAAGTGCTCGGTCACTCTGAACGACGTGCAGCGGCCCCGCCGCAGTCACATTGCCATGCTTCATTATGACTAGATAATCGGCAAAGCGCTCGATGTCCGCCATGTCATGGCAAATATAGATCATCGGCAACGTCAGTTCCTCACGCATACGCTCGAGAAATGGCAGAATAGCGCACTTGGCGGCACGGTCGAGCACAATGAGTGGGTCGTCCAGCAATAGTAGCCGCGGTTGGGCTAGTAGCGCGCTGCCTAGGGCAAGTCGCTGTCGCTCGGCGCCAGAAAGATGTGACGGGGATCGATCAAGCAGTGGCGCCAAGTCGAGCAATTTAACTACACCGTCAAAGTCGATCAGTGTCGCTCTCGATTTCGATGCGTTGTATAGAAGGGTGCGCTTGACAGACAAATGGGAAAAAAGAATCGGTCGCTGAAATACATATGCGACGGGACGAAGATGAGGCGGCCGAAACGTCGTCTCGTCCTGCCAAATTTCACCATCGACGCCGCAGAATCCACTCGGCAGACGCTGGATGCCGGCAATGCAGCGCGCGACTGTGGTCTTGCCGCACCCTGGAGGACCGAAGACGGCCGTGACACCTTTGGCCGGGGCGCTGAATTGCGCATCCAGCGGGATCCCTGCGATAGCGCCGTTGAAGGCGACTTCAATATAGCCCGGTTTTGCTTCTCTCACGTGCCCGCGCCTATGCTGCATCTTTCCATCAAATCACGACGAGAATGATCGCAAGGGCGATGATCACCATGCCGCCGACAATCCAGTCTGTTTCGCTCCAGCGCGGCGTGTCCGCCCCGAGGAGGCCAAAAGGTGCCGCGGCAGCATTGCAGATCGACGGTGTTACGCCGGCCGGCATCTTGAGCATCTCCTCTCATCGAGGATCGTGGCAATCGAACGCTGCCGGAAGCGCTTACCGATCACACATGCGAGGCGGGCGTCCAGTATCGCGGAATCCTCGGCCAGCTTGGTCCGACTCAGTGTGTCCGCCGGCTAGACGGGCGCGGCTTGCGTCGTTTGGCTGTAGACACGTCGACTATCCCCAGAGCTTGATACCGCCTCATGGCCGGCGATCCGCCCGAACGGCGCCGCAGCGCTGGTGGCCGATGTGAAGTGTGCACCGACGCCCGCATTCATGGCTTCTGCGACTTCAGGTGCAAGCAGCATCAAAGCCAGGTCGAATAGAATCAATCGGAAAAGCCTCATTGGCACTCGGAAGATGGTCCGCACGGCCGCTTTTCTCGCGGCGGCTCCTTGCTCCTCACCTAGCAATCTGCGTGCCGGTTAACAGCATGGTGCGCGGGGAGACCTCGTGCATGGTGAAGCTCGCATTCGCCCCGACCCCGCGTATGAATCGCCCCATGGTGTCGTCGAGTTGCAGACATCCGCGTCGCGAACCGGCCGTCCAGGTGGGACGGGATAAAGCTGAAGATGATACTGTCGGCTCTTGCTGCGATGGGTTGGAGAGGCCGCGACCGTGACATTCACCGCTCATGCGGAGGTCGGCATTACGATTTATCGTCCGGCTGTTTTGCGCCGACGAAGGGGGGGGCGTTCATTGGCTTCATTTGGCCACTTAGCCAGAAGTTTAGTGACCTCTTGGACGGTCATTTCAAGGATGCGCCCCTATCGTGAACTCATGAGCATCACGATCTAGCCCTCGTCCACAGCCTTTGCGATTGTCCTTGCAGTTCTGAGGGCGATATCTCAATGCGAATTCACAATTGATCCCTGATCTCATCACCAGCACGTAGGGCAGTTTCGTCTGCAATCAATCGCTTGCGCCAACTGCCTGGACCGCTCTCGCGTTCTGACACGGGCGAGCAAGGAGAGGCCATGACGATCGCCCCACTGCGCATCAGCGCCGTATCGAGATTGCAACATCGCAGTCTTGGACGAAGCGGACCCGACAGCGCCGGCTAGGATCACCTGCACTGATGTCGGCACAAGCTTGATCGTCGGCAGCTCGTCAATTGCCCCGGACCGCCGAGACGGCCAACGAAGCGTCAACGCAGACGAGGTCATTCATCTGATCGGCGGTACCTACCGCCTGGCGTCGATAGCCGTTGACATTGAGGCGCGATCTGGCGAGGCAGAGCCGTCGGGTATCTGATGGCTACGCCGGCGTTTGTGGCGAAGGAAGAGGCGGGCGTCGCGTTGTTAGCTTCTCACGGCGCATTCACCTTGAACACGCGGTGCCAGCTCGCGGACTGGCCCGCCAGCAGTGCGGCGCCGCCCTTAGAGGTTATCAGGAAGATTCTCACGGCTGACCCAGCCAGGCGCCATTTGTGCTTCGGGCTGTTCCAACGGCGAGTCAAGCTTGTCGGGACCGGGAGCGATGGCCGACCATCTAGTCTACGATCTCGCCACATGCCGGAAAAGCTCTCAGCGCATTCATTTCGTCGGCGGACTGCGGCCAGCGTGTCGAGAGAAATCTAAGAGTAGCGTTTTACGGTTTGTATCCACCGCGCATCAGGTAGGTATCGTCGGCGGATTCACCTAAGCATCGACCGCTAGATCGACTCGGTCCCGCGCTACCCGGAGTTCCAGAGTTACTTGTTGGAGTGGTTCGTCAAGGGGCGCGACAAATAGTTACCTTTGCAATGACATTCCCCGGCGTCTTCGGCCGCAGATGATCACGCGCAGCGTGCGTGTTGTGCTCGGCCTCAGATGCATGCCTTGTTTCAACACCACCGATCTCGTTGCGCTGACGGCATCGTGGTCAAGAAAGCCGCAGGGCCTGCGAGTTAGTTTGTTGGCATGGTTCCTGCTCACCACAAGCGGCGTGGAAGTGAGGCATGTCGACGAATTGTTCGTCAGAGTACCGTACGGCTCTGCCCCGAGGCGGAGTGCAAAGTTTCGTGTCGTTTAACGTGCAAGAAGGTCAGCCACGTGGAGAATTGCATACCGCGAAGCAGTCTCAGATCGGTGTCGGCATGCAAGACAGGAGTGTTGATCATCATGTGCAAAGTTGGTGCCCTAATCCTTGCACTGTTGGCTCAGCAGGAATGCAAAGCCGCGCACGGCCTGGTAGACGAAGTCGTGAATGCGTCGGTTGGGCGGTCCGATTACGAGCGGGCGCTCACGATCGAGAACCGATATGGCCGGCTTACCGTCAATGTTCCCGACGTGCCGTTCTGGCTCGGGGAGGGCGAGGCGTTCGTCTATCGGCGGACGACCCAAGGCAAGCACCAGTTCATGCTGGTTGATGCGGACAGAGGCTCAAAGCAGCCGGCTTTTGATCAAGCCGGTCTCGCGGCGGCGCTGAACAGGGCGAGCCACAAGAACTATAAGCCCGAGGATCTTCCGTTCGACCATTTCAAGCTGACCGATAAGGGCGGCAAGATTACCTTCAACATCGAGCATACGCATTGGAGCTGCGATCTTGTAAGTTATGCCTGCACAGGCAATGCCATGCATCCGGGCAGCTATCAGCAGAGCCCCTACGACGACACGCCGCCGGCAGAGAACGATCCGGACCAGACAAGCGCATCACCTGACGGAAAATGGCTAGCCTACATTAGAAACTACAATATCTTCCTGCGCAGCCAGGACGGCTTGCAGGACATCCCGTTGACCTGGGACGGGGCTGAGAGTGACTATTATGCTCTTTCGACGCTAAGATGGTCTCCAGCTTCAACTCACCTAGCCGTCTACCGAGTCCGTCCAGGCCACCAACGGGAGGTCCATTACCTCGAATCATCGCCGGCGGACCAGCGTCAGCCCAGACATTTGACCATGGTGTATCCAAAACCGGGTGATACCCTAGCGCTGCTCCAGCCTGTGCTGTTTGAAGTCAGCAGCCGACGCGCGATTGCAATCGATGATGCCGCGTTCCAAAATCCTTACGGTCTTTCGGCGATCCAGTGGTGGGAGGATGAGCGGGGATTCACCTTCGAATACAATCAGCGTGGGCATCAGCTCTATCGTCTGGTGGAGGTCGATGCCGCCACGGGCCAAGCGCGATCGCTGATTGATGAGGCCAGCAAGACCTTTGTCGACTACCAGCCATTGGTGATGAACCGGGTGAACACTGGAAAAACGTTCCGCTACGACGTCGATGATGGGAACGAGATCATCTGGGCCTCGGAGCGCGACGGTTACGAGCACCTCTATTTGTTCAACGGCCGGACAGGCGAACTCAAGAACCAGATCACTAAAGGAGAATGGGTGGTCCGTGCGGTGTATTGTGTCGATCCGATAAAGCGTCAGATCTGGTTTGGCGCCAGCGGAATGAATCCTGGGGAGGATCCCTATTTCGTCCATGCTTATCGCATTGACTTTGATGGGAAAGGACTCACGACGCTGACGCCTGAGCCAGCTAATCACCACATCGAGTTCTCACCTAGCGGTCGCTACTATGTCGACCTGTGGTCACGCATCGGCGTTGCGCCCCGTATGGTGCTGTACCGCGCCAGTGATAATGCCGAACTGATGCAGGTTGAGAGCGCCGATATTTCCGAGCTCATTGCCGCTGGCTGGCAGCCACCGCTCAGCTTCCACGCCAAAGGGCGCGACGGCGAGACGGACATCTGGGGCGTCATTCACTTGCCGATCAATTTCGATCAGCGCAAGCGATATCCCGTGGTGGAGCACATCTACGCGGGCCCCACCGGTTCCTTCGTTCCAAAGTCCTTCTCAGCTTCAATCGAGCCGCTCACACAACTCGGATTTATCGTTGTTCAGATCGACGGAATGGGTACCAACCACCGCTCGCGTGCGTTCCACGACATTGCATGGAAAAATCTGAAGGACGCTGGCCTTCCCGACCGGGTCCTATGGCACAAGGCGGCGAGCGCGAAGTATTCCTGGTATGATATATCCAACGTCGGTATTTTTGGCGCGTCCGCCGGTGGGCAGAACGCGGTGAGCGCGTTACTTTTCCATCCTGATTTCTATAAGGTCGCGGTCGCGAACAGTGGCTGCTACGACAATCGGCTAGACAAGATCTGGTGGAACGAACAGTGGATGGGGTGGCCGGTCGGCATGGAATATTCGCAATCCTCCGCCGTCGACAATGCCGACAAACTACAAGGTAAGCTGCTGCTCATAGTCGGCGAAATGGACCGCAACGTGGATCCGTCCGCCACGTTCCAGCTTGCCGATCGGCTCATCAAAGCGGGAAAATACTTCGATATGCTTTATGTGCCAGGCGCAGACCACGGAGCACCGGGCAGTTATACACAGCTCAAGCTCCTGGAGTTCTTCGTCCGTAACATTCTCGAGCAAATAACGCCAGACTGGAACGCGGAACCAATTGAGCTACCGAAGAGCAAATCAGGCCATGATGGCTGACTTCCCATCGACATCGACGCCCCGGGCCGTGGCGCTCCACGAGTGCGTTCTCGAAACTGTGGTATGCCGTCGCCATTTCCCACGAGGTGTCCCGAATTCGCCAAATGCCGGCGTGCGTAATCCATGCTGATCGGCGCACGCACCTGCCGACGCTACGATCAAGGTGGGTTTCCGGCGGCCTCATCAATTTTACCCCTGATCAGAACGCGAACGCCGCGCGAGCCGCGATCGGCATTGCGGAAGCCCTGCGACGTCGCGCCCGGTGCTTTTGCTCCAAATGACAGGCGAGAGGCGGAGGCGCTCAGGCAAGCGTGTGCTAAAAACCGAGAGAGTATCCGCAAAAAAGCAGAGCCGGATCCTTGATTGTGAGTTCCAGATTGAGATGATGTATTTTGACTTCGCTGCAGGAAGCACGAGTGCCCGCGCCATTCTCTTTTGGCAGTTGACGAACGGCTGGCTCAGGTAGGTGACAACCCTATTTGTCGATTGACGGCTTTGGCGTTGTGTCGGTACGCGTGGGCAATATCGGATAATCGATCTTAGGCAGCTGCCCGGTGAGTGAATTTAGAAACGAGACGATGTCGTCTTGTTCTGTATCGTCGAGCTTCGCGCCGAGCTGTATCTCACTCATCACGCCAACAGCTTGCTTGAGGCTCCAAACTTGGCCCGAATGGAAGTAGGGCGGACGCAATGCGACATTGCGCAACGGCGCGGAACGGAAGACATACTCGTCGCTGGGCACCTTGGTGACGGCGAAACGACCCTTGTCGTCCCTCGGCAGCAGGTTTGCGGTTGGCCGTTCCATCACACCGAACGGGAAGTAATTCTGGCCGCCTATGTTGATACCATTGTGGCAGGATGAGCATCCTTTTTCCATGAATAGCTTTAATCCTGCTTTCTGCTGATCACTGAGAGCATACGCATCGCCCTCGAGGTATTGATCGAACGGGGAGGCGGGTGTGATCAAGGTTGCCTCGAAAGCCTCGATAGCCTTGGCAAAATTGTCGAACGTGATGGGCGTCGCATCGGTCGGGAAAGCCTTGCTGAACATGACGATATAGTCAGTCATCGAATTCAATGTGTTGAGAACGCGAGTGGGCGTCGCATTCATTTCAGCACTGGCCTGGACGGGACCTGCGGCCTGCGCCTTGAGGTCAGCCGCGCGCCCGTCCCAGAACTGCGCCACATTGAAGACTGCGTTATACACTGTTGGCGCGCGACGTGAACCTAGCTGCCAGTGATGACCAATCGACCGCGGGCCGGCATCTGCTCCACCGGTTCCAAGGTTGTGACACGTATTGCAGCTAATGACCCCGCTCGCCGATAGCCTCGGATCGAAGAACAGGGTTTTGCCAAGTATGACTTTTTCGTGGGTGATAGGGTTGTCCTTGACCGCAGGAATGATTGATGGAATCGGCTTGAAAATCTGCCTCGCCGCACTCATCAAATCATCATCGGTTCCTGCCCTTGACGACGTCAGAATCCCAGCCGCTAGAACGCATAACCTCCCGACGATACAAAGCTCTCGTGCGGCTGATTTCCTCATCTAAGCCTCGCTGCGTCATTTGTGAAAGTCGCGAACAGAGTACGGCGTCCCGGTTGCCAGTTGTCATGGAATGAGTCTCAGCAGCCAAAGACGAATGGCATCTTTTCGGGCTGCTCACCCAGGTCTCATCAGCTGTCGCAGGTCGCTGTTCGTAGCAACCGTCGTGCCAGTGGAGTTAATGGTGTGGGTCGTTGATTTGTCTTGAACGATTACGGAAATAGCATCTGTCGGCTCGGACGTTTTGGAATCGGCCGATCGTCCATAGTCACCACGCTCAGTCCTGCGATCCAAACCTTTGGGCCAAGTCGTATACTGTCGATCCCGCGCCTTTGAGCGGCAGGCTTGCAACCTAGGTCGGACACCGAACAAAGCGAGCTGCCTCGACGCAACCCGTTGCACGATCGACGCGACTAAATCATGCGCCCCTGCGAAATTCTTCAACAATGCGTTGCTGTCCCAGCTCAGCCGTTATGGACCAGCGTGGGATGACGTTGCTTATGCGCGACAGGCGCTAAGCATGTAATTGTCGGCAGGCTCGCCTTAGCGTCTTCCATCAGAATATGGATATGCTCATCCTGAAACGTGTTGGAACGTGCCCGGCGATTAAAATGCTTGAATCGACCGTGGCGTCAGGTTGTAGGCAGCACAAAGCAGGATCGGGCGCCTTTGCAGAAATGTCATGTTGGGAACTAACGTCGCCAATGTCACGAGAACTAACGCATTACCTAAAGTGGTCGCTGCAAATGCTGCCAGCCGTGTTGGCCTGGCGAGAGGGCCTGGTGCGCGCGATGCACCGACGATTCGTTAGTACCGCAACAATGATGCCGAGTGCGCAGTGGAAGACTGCTCCCGGTGATGCGGCGACTTGCTTTTCCCAGACAGATGATACTCGCGGGGAGGAACAGTGAAGGGTATGCAGCTCAAGAGAGGTTTGTTGAAACAGAAACAACGAGGGGATTGGACTTACCGTGTGCCTCGCCATGTAATCGCCCTTGTTTCGATTGCGATCGCAGCTACGTGGTGCGCGGGATACGCTCGCGCCCGCGAACTAAGATCAGAAGAGATCTTGACGTCTTGCAGACCAGACGTGATGCGCTTCTGTGACCGCTTTACAGGACGTGGCGATGTGGACGCGGCCATGTTTTGCCTGAGGGATAATTTCAAGCTCCTACGTGTCGAATGTCGCCGGGTGATGCCAATCGCGGCGCAGAGAAAGGGCGGATCGAAAAAACGAGGGGTCAACAACGTCCCAATCGTCCTGCATCGGGAGTGAAAACGGAGGGCTTCTTGAGCACGGGAAGCCGCTTGCATTAGGCGCCGATCGTGCTTCCGAAGGAACCGGTTGGTGCCGTTGCGGGCTCCTCAACGAGCGGTTCAATGGATTCGCTAGAACTGATGGGACTGCTTCTCGTTGAGTGCACCCGAGAACTCAAGACCAGAGGAAATGCGGTCGTCAGGAGCCTTTCGAAGGCGGAAAGCTGTTCGAGCAGACGCTTCTCAACGGCCTCACTCTCCTCGAGAGGCAGCTCCGTTTTAAGCAGCCTACGACAGCGCCAGATCTCGTTTCGCACCCATCTGATTTCACTTAATCTATCATCGATCGAAGTCATCACAAATGCAGGTTCGGTTGACATTGGAATTACAACGCGTACGCCTCAGCACTGCGCAACCGCTGCATCCGCGGTCATGCGATGGACTGCGCCTGAACGTGCGACTTGTCGTCATTGCCCGGCGCATGTGGCGAGCGATTAGATGTATTCAAGGCTCCTATCAAGCGACATCACTTTGCGCTAAGTGCGCGACCGGAATTTGCCGCGGATCGTTGCGGGTTTTCTGCGTTACGATCGTGCGAGTTGCGGAATTCCTGCGCTCCACAGGGGATCGGAGCGGGAGCTCGCGACTGCAAGCATAGCGATGTTGACCTCGGGCGGCGTACGCTATCTCGCAGCTTCATTGCGCTTGCCGTTCCCGCGCTTATCGGCGGACGATCGCGATCGTCTTCTCAATGGGAGGGGACGCGCGCTCACCGACATCATGGAAATGGCGTGGCGGAAGTATTGTCCCCTATAGATAAGACGAGTTCTACCGCGATATCCTGCGCGCGAATCGATCGACGAATGCACGAGCGAGCTTGGGATATCAGATGGAGAATGACAGTTGAAGTCGTTTGAGCTGAATAAGGCTTGCACTGATAGTCATTGCGATCGTCGGTCGTGCAAAGTGCAAGCCAACATTTAATGGCTTGAACCTCACGCTGCGTCAGGTTGTAGGATGTAAAGCCGTAAAGACAAAGGAGGCTGGGGTGACCATCGAGTGAGTCAATATGATCCGGCAGGCGAGCTTCCTGTTGCCGATTGTCTCACTCGCGGGCCAGGGGCGAGTAGGTGCATCGATCGGCTGGGACGATGCCGTGTTGGCCGTTATCAGCTGCGCTGCACCGGAGTCGCGATATGCCACGAGGTAATGGAATGATGCGCGTAGAATTGCTGACAGCGGCTGCAATCGCATTTCTCGTCGCGCAGGGAGGGCGCCTTCGGTGAACAGCCCGGCTCTCGCAAGCAGATGCCTAAACTGCATAGGCGGTTACTATCAGCCAGAAGCGAAAACCGGCCGCATTGAGCTCGTGGTCGCACAAGGCGCTGCGGCGAAAGCTCGGAAGATCCCATGTCTGCTCAAGCCAATCTGACCGCGGCGCTAACCGAAATCGATCGTGCTCGCGACATCGTTGAATTCTCAACTGTGGTGGTTGCGCGCGATAAGCAGCTGCGCAAGACGGACCATCCGGTCTTTTTGCAAAAGGCAGCCCTTGAGTTTCAATCTAGGTTCCTGCCAAATTTCGAGGAAAGCATCCGTGCCGGGAAGTCGTGGGGCTATGCCACGACGTGCAATGCAGTGAGCCGAAAGGCCGGAGGTCAGGCCGGCCGGGACGCATGCGAGAGAATAGCTTGTCGTCTGTCGCTGTTCGACCATGCGCTGATTGGGAAAATCGGAATAAGGGCGCTTTCCATATTTGCAGCATCATTCGGTCGGCACTCCAACAGAGCGGAATGTCGCAAAGGGGCAATCAGAATAGCTAAGTTTTGTCGCGACGAAAGCAGGCCGCTTCAAGAGTTGAACAACCTGAGCCTGGCGGCGCTAATAAACGGCTTCAGTAAATGGCCGGAAGAAGCAGAGTTTCGCCAGGCAGCGGTTGCAATCGCGGGCGATGTCATTCGGCGCGCAGGCCGTCATCACCAGCTCTCTGACTTTACACAGCAAGGATTGGTGAGCCTGGTCAACGGATTCAGCAAATGGCCGGATGAGGCGGCCTCATGCAAGGCGGCAGCCGTGCTTGCACGCGAAATTCTGCGTCGTTCCGGCAGGCTCTGCGAATTTCCTCAGCAGGGATTAGCCATCCTGGTGAACGGCTTCAGCAAGTGGCCGGAAGAGCTGGCCTGTGGTCAAGTCACGATTGCGATCGCAGGCGAAGTCCTTGGACGGGTCACCCAATTTCCTGAGCTTAGCGAGCAAGATCTAGCAAATTTGGTGAATGGCTTCAGTAAATGGCCGGATGAGGCAGTCTCTCGTCAGGCCACAGTCGCGATTGCAAGTGAGCTGCTGCGCCGTGCTGACCAGCTTCCTCATTATAGTCAACAGGGACTGGCGAACTTGGTGAACGGGTTTTGCAAGTGGCCTGACGATGCGACATGTCGTAAGGCGGCAGTCGCGATCGCTGGTGAGGTACTTTGGCGTGCTGCCCAACTCCCCGATCTTACTCAGCAGGGGCTGGCGAACCTGGTGAACGGATTTAGCAAGTGGCCGGGAGAGCCGGCGTTTTGCCGCGCAGTAGTCGCACTCGCTCATGAGGTTCTGCGCCGTGCCACTCAGCTCTGCGAGTTTTCACAACAGGGACTCGCGAACTTAGTGAACGGCTTCAGCAATTGGCCGGAGGAGCTGCCCTGTGGTCAAGTGACCGTTATGCTCGCGGGCGAAGTCCTTCGCCGCGCCGGGCGGAGGACGGGGCTCTCAGACTTTACCGGCCAGGACCTCAGGGGCCTGGTGATCGGTTTCAATAGATGGCCGCAGGAGAGCGCGGCTCGGCAAGCCACGATCGCGCTTGTTAATGAGGTCCTTGGCCGCGGTGTCCGGTTTTTTGACTTTACCAAGCCGGAATCGGAGAGTCTGTTGGATGACTTCAGCAGATGGCCGCAAGGCGCTACGGGCCATGAGGCGATAGTGAAGATCATCGGGGAGCTGCAACTCATACAAAGTGAAGCTACCCAGCCTCGTACGGGGGAGAAGTGGTCCAACCAAACGAGGCAATCCACCAAAGAAATCTCTTCCTAGCCGTATTCAACGCGCATGATGCGGCGACGTCGCAATACGACAATCCCACGCAGCGATGCTCTCGTGAGGCCGTCGGCGGCGTCTACAGTTCACAGAATCGAAAAAAATCAGGAGGATGTAGTTCTTGGTCCAGGCTGAGAAGGATGTCGTCGAGCAGATGCTCTCATCATTGACGATCAGCTTGTTGCAGAATCGTGTCGCGCCTTCCTATGAACAGGTGATGCATCATTTCGGCTTGGCCTGCGAGAGAGCGGGGCTGGTCGCGACGGAAGAGGTGGCAATCCGGATATTGAAGCGCGTCTCACGTGAGATCAACGAGGCGCATTCGGTGCTCGAGTTTGTCGGTCGCGGCGCGGATCTACTACATTGAGGTCGAGGTTAAGGACTTCCATCGCATCTGCAGATGCAGCTGTTCAATTGTTCAACCGAAAAGGCCTTCTGGCAAGCGCCAGGTCGTCAGCTTTCGTTGGCCGAAGCCTGCGGCAACGTGAGTCGATCTGGCGAGGATCGGTCCTCGCCGCCCGATGTCGGAATAGGTGGGAGTTCGTCATCCAGGAAGACATAAGCCAGCCCTTGCCGATTACGTCGGAGCGCCCCGTCTCGCAGTGAAGCGCGAGCGATCTTACATGGGTTGCGCGCTTTCAACCTAGGGTACCGATGCGGCTGTCTGAACGAGCAGGCAGGAATTGTGGCCTCGCGCGCAACAGGGGCGGCAACTGGCCGTCTCAGCGCCGCCGTCGAGGCGCCATGAACAGCGAGCAATTTGCCAGGCTATCGTTGATCCTCGTCCGCGTTTCGTCAGTACACCGTTGACATCTAAGCTTCGAGAGAGGCCGATGGCTAGACCTCCGCCCCCTTGTTGCTCGCTCCGAAGCCCGTCAGCTTATCGACAGCTACGTCTTGTAGCAGAAGATCTTTGCTTTGGCGGGCAGGTCCGGTTTCAGATCTGGCGGAAGAGAACTGGATCATCATCAAGCGATACCACCAAGCCTTGGCGCGGGCGTTCTGCGTCCGCTGCAGTCGCCCGGCCGAAAAGACCGGCTGGACGTTTGTGCCGATCGCGGGTCGTGACCGCGCTTTGATCGCCGGCTTTGTCATCAGCCGATGAGCACGCCAACCATGGTAAGGCCCGACGGCTTAAAGGTGCGGCTCCGCACGCATTCGCTTCATTTGGACAGGAAGAAACGGCGTCGATGAATACAGAACAACTTGGCTCAGGCTCTCCTTCCGAAACTTCCGATTCGGAAACGTCCGAGCCGGGGTCTCCGGCCACGACGCAGTGGCGCGAAGCCCTGACGGATGCGCTGGCATTCGCCAATGAGGCATCCAGCCGGCAGCATGAGACCTTGGCGGACTGGGCTGCCGAAGACGGGCAGGGGCAACATGAGAATCGTCAACAGGCGGTAAGTCGAACGATGGATTGGCGGCAGACGGGCGCCCTCAATGAGGCCCTGGATCTGTCATCGCTGTCCCTGACCTCCTTGTCTGGACCGATCCTGGCCGGGCTGCGTCGCCTGAACGTCGATGACAATCAACTGAACAGCCTTCCCGCGGACCTTCCGGCTGGTCTCCGGCGGCTCTATGCCAGCAATAATCACTTGACCAACCTGCCTGAGCTGCCTGCTGGCCTGCGACGGCTATATGTCATCAGCAACGGGCTGACCAACCTGCCGGCACAGTTACCGCCCGGGTTGCGGCGCCTGAACGTCGATAACAATCAGCTGGCCAGTCTGCCTGATCGCCTTCCGGCGACGCTTGAGGAACTGGATGCTAGCGGCAACCGCCTGAGCAGTCTGCCCGAGCTTCCAGCCGGGCTCCAGCGCCTGAACGTCGATTACAATCAGTTGACGGCTCTGCCCGAGCCTCTTCCCCCCGGGCTCGAATGGCTCAGCGCTAGCCGTAACGAGCTGACCAGTCTGCCCGAAACGGTGCCTCCTGAACTGCTATGGCTCGGCGCCAGTAACAACCAGCTAACCAGCGTACCCGAGACCCTGCTGACACAGCTAAGTCATGACTCGAGTGTTGATCTGGAGAATAACCCGCTCCCCGATTGGGTGCAGGCCGGCCTGGCGACAGCGATACATGCCGCAGGTTATGCGGGTCCGCAGGTCTTTTTCTCGATCGCCGAAGGAGCTGTGGAAGTCCAGCCGCGGTCTCTGCAAGAGGTTGTCGCGGACTGGCTCGAGGCCGAGCCGTCGGTAATGGCCACCTGGCAGTGCTTCGAACAAGAAAGGGGAGCCCCGGAATACGCGCGGTTCCTCGACCGGCTGTCGAGAACAGTGAGCTCTAGCGATCAGGAGTTCCGGCGGACGGTGATTAATGATCTGCGGCAGGCCGCGACGAACAGCAACTTGCGCGAGCAGTATTTCGACCTGGCCCTTGACGCCAGTGAAACGTGCGAAGATCGGGTCACGTTGACCTGGAACGCGATGCAAAACGCACGCATGATCGAGGACGTCAAGAATGGCGTCTATGATAATGACGGTCGCCTTGCCGATCTGATCGATCTGGGCCGGGTCATGTTCCGCCTGGACGCGCTGGAGGGGATTGCCCGCAAGAAGGTCGAATCGCTGCAAGCCGACGATCGCATCGGCGATGTCGACGATATCGAGGTCTACCTTGCCTATCAGACGAAGCTGCGGGAGCGCCTGGGACTGGAGCACATCGCTCCAGCTATGCGCTTTTTTGACGTCTCGGAAGTCACCGACGCTGATATCGACAGGGCAGAAACGATCGTGCGGGACAAGGAGGCGACGGAATTCGCCAACTATTTGGCGACGCGGTGGGAACCTTGGGAGGTGGTGGTGAAGCGCATTGCACCGGAAGCCCATAACGTGATGGAGACCCGGCTCCACGAAGCAATGGGGGACGAGTTCAAGCACCGACTGAATCATCGGCTCGCGGGTCTTCAACTGATCGGCGACGAGGACGCCGAGCGGTTGCTCGGACCCGACATCTCAAATGAGATCGCCAGCGAGATCAAGGACGGGCTAATGCGCCAGGTGCTTACTGAGCGCGGCCTCCAACTGTGAAGCCGCATTCAATTCCAGGGCCTGCCAGTTCGATTCTTCCTATCGGCGGGTGTCACTACGGCGGGGCAATCTGGGTAGGCGGAGCCAGGCAATCAGGGGTCTTCCGCATATTGGTGCCGTATGAGCGATCAGGATTAGACAGGTTGTCCGGTCGTTCTCAAGCAGCCAAGAGCGCGCGACGATGCATGCGGGTGACGCCAAGCACATTTGTGTGCTGTTGCGCCAGAGCTATCTACGCCTCGCTAAGCGCGCAGCCATCATGATCGACCGCTATACTCACGCTCATCTGCAAGATTGGTGATGATACAATGCTGTAAGCTCGCTTGGGCCCACTGCTTCGGCTTAGTGCAGCGGGGTGCGCAGCCAGGATCAGCATCAGCGCGGTCCAAAGATCTATGCGTTACATGCGCCGGAGGTCGAGCGCAACGGCAAGGGCAAAGCCCGCGCTCCTTACGAGTCGGCTGCAGGGTTAGTATCGCCACCCTTTGACGTCTCCGAAGGGCAGACAGTTCCTCCTCCTTGCCAAGGCATTGCATGGCAATCTCTTCGACGGGCACACGCTCGGCCTTGTCATTGCCGACATGGAGAAGCTCACCGGCGTGGAGACTCGCCGCATCCACGCGACAAAGTGCCATCATGGTCACAAGCACCCGCATCGGCTCAGGGTCTGGATCTCGGGCCAGGTCCGCCGCGTCACCGCTTCCATCCGTTGCGAGATGAAGCGTCGCGCGGCTATCGAGCCCGTTATCAGCTACGTCAAGGGCGACGCTGACGCAATCGAGCGCGGCCTGGGGCGATCTCCTGGTGGTGTGCGCGATGCTCGGCTGGATCAGCAGATCACGGTTGACCTCCTCGTCGAGCACGAAGTCGAGCGGGGTGTTGGAGGCGATGCCGCCGTCCCAATAATGCTCGCCCTCGATGACGACGGACGGTAAGCCCCATCGCACGGAGCGCAACCATCTCAAACGTCGCCTCGACGACCGCATCAACGTCGTCCTTGCCGCCGCCGGCGACAACTTCGGACTGCTCCTCCAATGGCTGGCAGAGCTTTTGCGCGTCATCCGCGCCCTCGTCGAAACCGTCCCGGGTCACAACATTGCTTGAGCCGGGCGCTGCACCGGATCTTCACGGACGACCGCATAATCGAGATGGAATCCTTATCGCAATTGCATTCGATCACGCACCCTATCGACATAGATGGCGAGCGGGAACTTCAAGTTACCCTGGTGCGCCGCAGGCTCTCGATATTCGTCGCCCGAGATCGATAAGGCCCCCGCAGCATCACGCTCGATTCCAAATCGCGAAACATGGTGTAATTTCGTCGGATCCACTGATGCAGCTCGGAGGACCAGTCCTTCTCGTTGCGCAGATATCCGGTAAAAGAAAAGCTAAGTCGGTCTATATATCTCTTTAGAAACAGGGGCAGCGCGGGAATTCGAAGCACCCGCTCTGTGTCCATCGCTTCAGGTAATCCTCCGCACAGCACGAATTCATTGTGGACGGTGACCAGCGACGCCGGAGGAATCTGCCGCCGCAGCATTTCATAGCCACGAAAGGAGATGCGGTCAGCGCCCGCAACGAAGAGGATGATAGGCGCGACATGGCAGCGCGCAGTCTCTTTCATAAAGCCGATCTCCTCGCACATCTTGAAAAATTCGTCGAAGGCGTGGAAGCCGAGGTCGATCACCTTGGCTACCCGATCGTGAATGATCAGCGGGTCCATCAGCTGCATCTTGCCATAAGTATCGATCACATCTGCGGTCTCCGTGATGTTAGGAAGGTAATCGAGCAATGACGGCTCCTTCAGATTGACATCGAAGGAGAGCGCCGTGCCATTTTTCAGCAGCAAGTACTCGCTCACGAGGCGAGCGACGAGGGTTTTGCCGACCTGCGGGCTAGGAGAGCAGATGATGTAGATGGGTGTCGCTAACATAGCCAGCAGATCAATCTCGCTTCGTGCTTGGGCTCAACCCGTCGCTCGTCGATAATGCGATTACTTCTCGGCACTCCGGACTGCTGACTTGGCGCCGGCCAATTCCGTCAGGTTGATGCGATCAAATTCGCTCCAGACATTTGCCAACCAGTGCCGTACATAGCCGCGCAGCACGAAGGAGTTGTTCGCCGGCTCATCGTTCCGCCCCTTATTGGCGACGAAGTCTACGAAAGGGACAGAAGCGACTTCGACCTGCTCATAGGCCATCTCGTTGAGCTTCGGTATGGTCAATTCGGTCGCATGCTTGATACGGTGAAAATAGGAACTATAGGTCGATTGGTCCCACTGGAAGAACTGAGTGTCGTTGATGAAGTTCTTGACCAGATAGTACTTTGCGCCGCCCATGAAAGCTGCGGTCTCGGCGATCTCGTCCAGCGAAGCGATGGATGATCCCAGGATATGGAATACGGCGAAGGTGATCTGGCCGGACCGGGCCGAATCCAAAAAGCCGATGTCGCGCAAGGAGGCCAACGCTGTGGATAGTAAGCCGGCCCGAGCGTCGATGACAGTGACGGACAGTCCTGAATTTAGGGTATCGAAGATCTTCATCTGGTCCGCAGTCGTCGTCATATCGACGATCTCGGTGATTGCGGGATAGAAGCGCTTCAGCGTTCCCCGCGGCGATTCCGTGTCGAATGCGCGTGTTTGCACGTTATTGACATTGAAGTAGTCAAGGAGCGTCCGTGACACGGTCGTCTTGCCAACTCCTCCTTTGTCTGCGCCCACCACAATCACAACTGGCTTCACCATGGAATTCTCCTGAGACACTCGCTATCGCCGCGCGAAGTGCGCAAACGGCGAGTCTCTGCTTTGGGTGTGAACATGGCAGAAAGAAGGGGCAATCGATTCTTCGATCCGAGAGCGGCGCAACTGATGAGGTTTTCCAACGTCAAGCCATCAGAGCTTTTTTGATTGCAGCGGCGATGCAGTCGAGAACAGCAGCTAATCACCCGTGATCGTGCTTCACGGGAGGTTTGTGAGGAGCTGAAAGAGCAATTAGTCGAAGAGTCGCCTCTGCGCAGGTGATGGCCATCGCGATCACCATCAACTGCACAGTTCCAGTTCCTTGACCAGCATGACATGACTTGAAGCTCACGTAACATCAGATTGTAGACTTGGTGGAAGCAGGATCGAGGCAGTGCGGCGCGGCTGCGTAGACGCGTTCGGCCCGTCGGGTCGCAGGCTGTGATGACCTGGTCGATCATCAAACAATTAACTTGACAATCATTGCGGTCGTCTTCGGCAGGTGACGTGGCTAGTCAATTCGAGGATGACAATGAAAGTATCGAGCCATCGGTCTGTTGAAAGACACGCGGCAGGTTTGAGCGCTGGAGTGGAAGCGTAGCCACTTTAGCACCCAGCGAGCCGAAGTTGCCCCCGTGAAGAAGGCGGCGGCCGACCGCTGCGTGCGGCCGCGTCCGAGATGCTTGTTGGGGTCACAGCGGCCTACGTGACGCCTGCGCGTAAAGCGAGGATCTCCAATGGAAGACTGCCATCAGGCTCGCCACCAAAGCACCTGAAGAACGTCGGTCGGACATCGCTTCCCGACGTCAAATAGGTCAACAGAGCCGAGGCTCCGGGCCGCGCGCTCAGCCTGGCAATTTGCGGACGTGGTTGGCGTGATCGGCACGAATTCGAGCTGGAGCCGAATGCGCGTGCGATTTTTTGCAGTCTTTCAGCGCTCGGATTCGCTACACCGTGCTCGATCTCGGCGACCTGACGCGTCGTATGTGTGAAGAGCGTCGCGAACTTGGGTTGCGTTAGCCCTAGGTGGTGTGGACTCTAAGGATTCCCTTTTAGGAGCAAATCAGATTCAAGGCTGCTTTTGGGGAGGCCGCCTTGGGTGTGATGGACCGTTTGGTATTGAGCGACGCGGCGTGGGAGCGGATGGCGCCGTTGATCATAGGGCGGCCCGATCAGAAGGGCTCGACCGGGCGCGACAACCGAATGTTCGTTGAAGGAGTGCTGTGGATCGTGCGTACAGGGTCTCCCTGGCGCGATCTCCCGGAGGTCTTCGGCGATTGGAACAGCGTGTTCCGGCGCTTCAGCCGATGGAGCATCAAG